>NZ_JBHYKM010000016.1:49895-91263 GCF_042741435.1 Streptomyces sp. NPDC058955
CGCGGCCCCGCCCCCGCCCCCCCCCCCGGGCCCCGCCCCCCCCCCGGCGCGCGCGGGGCGCGCGGGGCGCCGGCGCCGCCCGCCCCGCCCAGGTCCGCGTCCGGGCCCGCCGGCTCCAGGGCCTCCGCCATCACCCGCATGATCGTGCCGAGCTGTTCGACCTGCTCGGGGCTGAGCCGGTCGAACATCGCCTGCCGCACCGCCGCCACATGGCCGGGCGCGGTGCGCCGCAGCACCTCCATGCCCTCGTCCGTGAGCTGGGCGAACTGGCCGCGCTTGTCGGAGGGGCAGTCCTCGCGCCGCACCCAGCCGTTCTTCTCCAGGCGGGCGACGGCGTGCGAGAGCCGGGAGCGGGTGATCTTGGCGTGCTTCGCGAGCTCGGTCATCCGGAGCCGCCGGCGCGGGGCCTGGGAGAGCTGGACGAGCAGGCCGTAGTAGACGTGCGGCATGCCCGCGTCCCGCTGCAGCTGGCGGTCGAGGTGATCCTCCAGGAGCGTGGTGGCGTGGAGGTACGAGCGCCAGACGCGCTGCTCGCCGTCGCTGAGCCAGCGCGGTCCGGTTGTGTCTTCGGTGGCACCCATGACGCCCATCGTACGACCTGTTCTTGAAAGTTGAATTATTTACGTTTACGCTGCATATATAGAGCTTGAAACTTCAAGTGCCTGTCGGAACGGCTGCGAAACGGAGGCCCGCCATGGACGCCGCCCTCGACGTGCGGATGCCCGCCCTCTACCTCTCCCACGGCGCGCCCCCGCTCGCCGACGACCCGGTCTGGCCCGGCCAGCTCGCCGCCTGGTCCGCCGGACTGCCCCGCCCCAAGGCGATCCTCATGGTCTCCGCCCACTGGGAGGAGGCCCCGCTCGCCCTCGGCGCCACCGAGACGATCCCCCTCGTCTACGACTTCTGGGGCTTCCCCGAGCACTACTACCGGGTGGAGTACGCCGCCCCGGGCGCGCCCGGGCTCGCCGAGTCCGTCCGCAAGCTGCTGCGCTCGCCCGGCCACCCCGTGCAGGACATCCCCGACCGGGGCCTCGACCACGGCGCGTACGTGCCGCTCGTCGAGATGTACCCCGAGGCCGACATCCCGGTCCTCCAGATCTCCATGCCGACCCTGGACCCGCGCCGGCTCATGGACATCGGCCGCAGGCTCGCCCCGCTGCGCGACGAGGGCGTGCTGATCGTCGGCAGCGGCTTCTTCACCCACAACCTCGCCGCCCTCCGGCACACCGGCGGCGGCGTGCCGGGCTGGTCCGCCGAGTTCGACGCCTGGGGGAACGAGGCCCTCGCCGCCCAGGACGTGGACGCCCTGCTCGACTTCGAGCACAAGTCCCCGGCCGGCCGCCTCGCCCACCCCCGTACGGAGCACTTCGCCCCGCTCTTCGTCACCATGGGCGCGGCGGACGCGGCCGGCGACCTCGACGCCGAGCGGTCGGTCATCGACGGCTTCTGGATGGGCCTCGCGAAGCGGTCCGTCCAGTTCGGCTGAGTCCTCAGCCGAACACCGGCGGGTTCAGCTCCACCGAGCGGACGGCGGCGGCCAGTGCGAGCGGATCGCCGACGTCGAGGGCGGTGTCGGTGAACTTGATCGTGTGGTCGTCGCCGTGCGCCGCCGCCCGCGCGAACACCTCCTCGGAGGTGAGGGTGACCGCCTCGTACGGGGCCGGCTCGCGTGGCGTGTACGCGGCCGTCACCGCCGCCGAGGCCGCCCAGGCCGCCGCCAGGCTCGGCGCCCACAGGGTGCGGGGCAGCGCCGGCAGGGTCCGCAGCACCGCGTTGGGCGCGGTCGCCGCGTGCACCAGCATGATCGGCTCGCCGTGCCCGTGCGTCGCGTACCGGTGCACGGCCGCCGTCACCAGCTCCGCCAGCCGCTCCCGCGCCGCCTCGGGCTCCTCCTCCGCGCCCCACACGGGCAAGGCCGTGAGCTGCGCGAGCCGCCGCAGGATCCCGCCCTCCTGCTCCGGGACCGGCGGTACGGCGGCGAGCGCGGCGGCCGCGTCCGGCGCGGGGGCCAGCGCGGCGAGCGGCGGCAGCGGCTGGTGGCGCGCCGCCCAGTAGCCGAGCGCGTGCGCCAGCTCGGCCCGCCGGGGCGCGGTCTCCCCGCCGGGCGCGAGCAGGGTCCGTACGGCGTGCCCGGTGCGGATCACCGGATGCGTGGCGCCGCCCGCGATGCCGGGCAGCAGCCGCGGCCACCACTCGGCCAGCACGTCCCGCCACGGCCGGTCCGCCAGCTCGCGGCCGAAGTAGCGGGTCCAGTCGGTGATCCGGCCCGGATCGCCGAGCGCCTCCCGCCAGTTCCCGGCGGTGACCGGGGCGGACGGGGCGGGCGCGTCCTCCAGCTTCCGCGCGTACGCGTCGAGCCAGCGGTGCACGGCGGCGGAGTGCCCGTGCCGGGCCAGCGCCTCCACGGCCATCGGCGCGTGGTTGGTGAGCCAGCCGTTCCGCTCGGGTCCGGTGGTGTGGAGCCGTTCGAGGGCCTCGTCGAGGATGCCGGTGGTGTCCATGGACTGGACGGTAGGGCGGGCGGCCCCCGCCCCGTAACGGGCTCGGGACCTACACCCGGGGGCGGAGACGGGCCTCGGTCGTGGGGACGGACCTCGGTCGCACGGGTCGAGTGGTCGCCGAGGCAACTTCCCGGCGCGCTCCGACGTCGTAAGAGGAGAAGGGCGGACGGCCGATCGTGTGACGGCCGTCTCACCGACAGTGCGGTCGGGGAAGACCCGGAGGCCGTTCCACAGGCTCTGACCTGCGGATCCGTACCGCCGGCAGATCGTCGGGCGGGGCGGTGGCCGCGCAGGATACTGCATGATCGCGAAAATCCTGAGCCTCCTGGGAATTCTGTCCCGATTCCGGTCGTTGTTTCCGTCGGATGCAGGGCACCCGCAAGGGTGTCGCGACCTACTCAGCAAGGGAGCACGCATGGCAACCCGTGCCGTCGCCCGTCGTCAGTCCACCGCCAAGAGCGGGGACAGCCGGGCAAGCAGCGTTCGCGCCGTGGGCGGGGAGATCGCCGACCGCGACCTGGTCGGCATGTACCTCGACGAGATCGCGCGCACGCCTCTGCTCGACGCCGCCAAGGAGGTCGAGCTCTCCCAGACCATCGAGGCGGGCGTCTACGCCCAGCAGATCCTCGACGGCGAGGTGGAGGACACCGAGGCGGGCGGGGCGACCCGCGAGGAGCTCGAGGCGCTGGCCGCCGAGGGCGAGCGTGCCAAGGACCTCTTCATCAAGTCCAACCTGCGGCTCGTCGTCGCCGTCGCGCGACGCTACCCGCGCAGCGGACTGCCCCTGCTCGACCTGATCCAGGAGGGGAACGCGGGCCTGGTGCGCGCCGTCGAGAAGTTCGACTACGCGAAGGGCTTCAAGTTCTCCACGTACGCCACGTGGTGGATCCGCCAGGCCATCACCCGGTCCATCGCCGACCAGTCCCGCACCATCCGCCTCCCCGTCCACCTCGTGGAGGAGCTGGGCCGGATCCGCCGCGTCCAGCGCGAGTTCAACCGCGAGCACGGGCGCGAGCCGGAGCCCGCCGAGGTCGCGGAGGAGCTCGGCTCCACGCCGGAGCGGGTCACGGACGTCCTGGACTGGGCGCGCGACCCGGTCTCGCTCAACATGTCGGTCGACGACGAGGGCGAGACGCAGTTCGGCGACCTGCTGGAGGACACGTCGGCGATCTCGCCGGAGCAGTCCGTCCTCACGCTGCTGCGCAGCGAGGAGCTCGACGACCTGATCGACAAGCTCGACAACCGCACGGCCTCCATCATCCGGATGCGGTACGGCATCGAGGACGGGCGCGAGCGGACCCTCACGGAGGTCGGCAAGGAGCACGGGCTGACGCGGGAGCGGATCCGCCAGATCGAGAAGCACGCGCTCCTGGAACTGAAGAAGATGGCGAGGGACACGGGCTTCGACGCGGTGGCCTAGAGCGGCCGGCGACCAGGGCCTTCCGCGGGGCGGTGCCGTCGGCTGGCCCTCCCCGCGGGCAGACGTCCCGCGGGGCGGTGCCCCCCTCCCGTCCGGCACGCGCCGGGCTCGTCTTCCGGGCGGCGCCCGTCCGCCGCACCTCCGCGCGGGCAGGCGTGTCCCCCCCCAGGAACCCGTGAACCCCCCCGCCACAGGCCCCCCCCACCCCCCCCGGCGGGCCCGGGGGGGGGGCCCCCCCCCCGTCGGGCACGCGCGGGGCTGGTCTTCGGGGCGGCGCCCTCCCGCCGCACCTCCGCGCGGGCAGGCGTTCCGCCCCAGCGGAACGATTGCCCACAACGGCAGCGGCCACCCGCAACGCCCGCGTCGGGCCCGGGGGCGGGCACCGCCCCAGCGGAACGATTGCCCACAACGAAACGGCAGCAGCACCGCTGCGCCCCAGCCGGGCGCAGCCCACAGCGAAACGGCGGCGGCTGCGGTGTGGTGGGTTACGTGAGGGCGGCTGTCAGGCGGGTGGTGAGGGACTGGATGTGGGTGCGGAGGGCCGCGGGGGCGTGGACCTTGAAGGGGACGTCCATCAGGGCCAGGCGGACGGCGAGCCATTCGACGGAGTCGGTGACGCGGCCGCGGAGCCGGCACGCGTCGGGGCCCGCCGGCACCGGCACGAGGTGCGCCGGGAGACGCGCGGCGACGACGTCCGCCGCCGCACCGAACTCGACGTCCAGGTCCACCTCCCCCTGCGCCCGCGTCATCGACCGCGCCAGGTACGCCGCCTCGTCCCCCTCCGGCAGCTCCCGCGGCGTGAAGCGCGCCCCCGTGGCGAGCGGGTCGGTGACGCGGTCGACCCGGAAGGTCCGCCAGTCCTCGCGCCCGAGGTCGTACGCGACGAGGTACCAGCGCCGGCCCGTCGACACCAGCCGGTACGGCTCGACGAGCCGCTTCGTCTCGGCGCCGTCGCCCGCGCGGTAGCTGAAGCGGAGCCGTTCGCGGCCGGTCACGGCGCCCGCGAGGGCCGTGAGGGTGGAGGGTGCGACGGTGGCGCCGTCGCCGCGGGTCAGCGGGAGCGTCGCGTTCTGCAGCGTGGAGACCCGGTGCCGCAGCCGCGCAGGGAGGACCTGCTCCAGCTTGGCCAGGGCCCGTACGGACGCCTCGTCGACGCCCTCGATGGCGTGCCCCGCGCCGGCCCGGAGGCCGACGGCGATGGCGACGGCCTCCTCGTCGTCGAGGAGCAGCGGCGGCATGGCCGTCCCGGCGACGAGCCGGTAGCCGCCGACGGCCCCCCGGGTCGCCTCGACGGGATAGCCGAGGTCACGGAGTCGGTCGATGTCGCGGCGGATCGTGCGCGGGGAGACCGAGAGCCGGTCGGCGAGCTCGCTGCCGGGCCACTCGCGCGGGGTCTGGAGGAGCGAGAGCAGATTGAGGAGTCGTGCCGGGGTGTCCGTCATGAGCCCATGATGCGGTCCAAATAGGACGCGCCCTGACCTGTATCCCTCCTATGGTCCTCCTATGAGCGCACACGAGACCGAAGCCGCCACGGGGGCGGACAGCAGCGACACGGGGGACAGCAGACGCTGGATCGCCCTGGCCATCGTCATGACGGCCGCCTTCATGGACCTGGTCGACGCCACGATCGTGAACATCGCGATCCCGAGCATCGAGCACGACCTGGGCACCACGACCGCCGCGATCCAGTGGATCACCGCCGGCTACGCGCTGGCCTTCGCGGCCGGACTGATCACCGGCGGCCGCCTCGGCGACATCTACGGCCGCAAGCGGCTCTTCCTGCTCGGCACGGCGGGCTTCACCCTCGCCTCCGCGCTGTGCGGCGTCGCCGCGAACCCGGAGATGCTGGTCGCCTCCCGCCTCCTCCAGGGCGCGGCCGCGGCGATGATGGTGCCGCAGGTGCTGTCGATCGTCCACGTCACCTTCCCGCCGCACGAGCGCGGCAAGGTCTTCGGCCTCTTCGGCGCGATCGTCGGTCTCGGCGCGGTCTCCGGACCGCTGCTCGGCGCGCTGCTCACCGAGTGGAACATCGCGGGCCTGGAGTGGCGGCCCATCTTCCTCATCAACCTGCCGGTCGGCGTCGCCGCGCTGCTGCTCGGCCGGAAGTTCATCACCGAGTCGAAGGCGCCGAAGGCGCTCCGCCTCGACCTGGTCGGCGTCGTGCTGGTCACGGCCGCGCTGCTCCTGCTGATCTACCCGCTGACCCGGGGCCGCGAGCTGGACTGGCCGCTGTGGGGCCACCTGATGATGGCGGCCAGCCCGGTCGTCTTCGGCGTCCTCGTCGCGTACGAGCGGTACAAGACGAAGAAGGACGGCTCGCCGCTGGTGGAGCTGTCGCTGTTCAGGGTGAAGTCGTTCGCGGCCGGCATCGCCGTGCAGCTGACCTTCGGCATCGTGCTCGGCATCTTCTTCCTGGTGTGGACGCTCTACATGCAGCTCGGGCTCGGCTGGAGCGCGCTGCGGGCGGGCCTGACCGGGGTGCCGTTCTCGATCGCGGTCTCCCTGGCGGCGGGCATGTCGGTGCAGCTGCTGGTGCCGCGCTTCGGCCGCAAGGTGCTCCAGGCGGGCGCGCTGACGATGGGCGCGGGCATCCTGCTGTACTTCTTCGTCGCCGGGCGGTACGGCGCGGAGATCACGTCCTGGCAGATGATCCCGGCGCTGGTGGTGATGGGTCTCGGCATGGGGCTGATCGTGGCGCCGCTGACCGACGCGGTGCTGTCGGAGGTCCCGAAGGAGCACGCGGGCTCGGCCTCGGGCCTGATCAACATGACCGGGCAGATGGGCAACGCGATCGGGCTCGGCCTGGTGTCGGTCGTCTTCTTCGGCACCTTCGACGAGGAGCGGCTGAAGCAGGCCCCGCAGGAGGTCACCGCGGCCTTCACGGACGCCTTCCGCAACTCGCTGGGCTGGGCGGCGGTGGTCCTCGCCGGGATCTTCCTGGTGATGTTCGCCCTGCCGGCCAGGCCGAAGCAGCACCTGGAGGGCGGCGCGGGCGACGGTGAGCCGGCCGCGGTGGAGAAGGAGCCGGCGCTCGTCTCCTGAGCCGTACGGCACCCACGGGAAGGGCCCCGGTCTTCGGACCGGGGCCCTTCCCCGTATCCAGGGCCGCGCCCCCGGGCCCTTCGCCGTCTCGCCGGGCCCTTCGACGTACGCCCCCCGGGCCCTTGGACCCCGATGTCCGTTCGTGCCCGTTCGGATGCCCGGATCCGTTTACTTCGCGGAAACGTGGGCGTAGCCTGACACTGAAACCACAGGTTCGGGCATCGAACGGACACAAACCCACCATGTACGCACCCGAGCGACAGCAAGAGATCCTCCGGCTCGCCCGCGAGAGCGGCCGCGTCGACGTCCTCTCCCTCGCCGAGGAGTTCCAGGTCACCGCCGAGACCGTGCGGCGCGACCTGAAGGCCCTCGACCGGGCCGGGCTCGTCCGCCGGGTGCACGGCGGCGCCATCCCCGCCGGCCGGCTCGACTTCGAGCCCGACCTCGCCGAGCGCGAGGCGGTCGCCGCCGACGAGAAGGACCGCATCGTCGCCGCCGCCCTGGCCGAACTGCCCCACGAGGGCAGCGTCGTCCTCGACGCCGGCTCCACGGTCGCCCGGCTCGCCGCCGCCTTCCCCCTCGACAGCGCGCTCACCGTCGTCACCCACGCGCTGCCCGCCGCCGCCCGGCTCGCCGACCACCCCGGCATCGACCTGCACCTGGTCGGCGGCCGCGTCCGGCACCGCACCCGGGCCGCCGTCGACGCCTGGGCGCTGCGGGCCTACGGCGAGATCCGCGCCGACGTCGCCTTCGTCGGCGCCAACGGCTTCTCCGCCGCGCACGGCCTCACCACCCCCGACCTCGCCGAGGCGGCCGTGAAGCGGGCCGTCCTCGCCTCCGCCCGCCGGGTCGTCCTCCTCGCCGACTCCGCCAAGCACGGCGAGGAGCACTTCGCCCGCTTCGGCGCCCTCGCCGACGTCGACCTGCTGATCACCGACAGCGGCCTCGCCCCCGAGACCGCCGCGGCCATCGAGGCCGCCGGAACGGAAGTCGTCCGCGCATGATCCTCACCGTCACCCCCAACCCGTCCCTGGACCGTACGTACGAGGTCCCCGGCCTCGACCGCGGCGAGGTCCTGCGGGCCACCGCCGAGCGCGTCGACCCGGGCGGCAAGGGCGTCAACGTCTCCCGGGCGGTCGCCGCCGCCGGCCGCCGCACCGTCGCCGTCGTCCCCCTCGGCGGCGCCCCCGGCGCCCTCGTCGCCCAGCTCCTCGCCGGCCAGGGCATCGAGGTGGCCCCGGTCCCGGTCGCCGGCCAGACCCGCTCCAACATCGCCCTCGCGGAGCCGGACGGCACCCTGACGAAGATCAACGCCCCCGGCCCCGAACTCACCGCCGAGGAGGCCGAGTCGCTCCTCGCCACCGTCGGCGCCCACTCCCCGGCCGCCGCCTGGATCGCCTGCTGCGGCAGCCTCCCGCGCGGCCTGGCCCCCGAGTGGTACGCCCGGCTGGTCGCCCGCGCCCACGGCGCCGGCGCCCGGATCGCCCTCGACACCTCGGGGCCCTCGCTGCTCGCCGCCCTCACCGCCCGGCCGGACGTCGTGAAGCCCAACGTGGACGAGCTCGCCGAGGCCGTCGGCCGGCCCCTCCGCACCGTCGGCGACGCCGTGAAGGCCGCCGAGGAGGTGCGGGAGCGGGGCGCGGGCGCGGTCCTGGCCAGCCTCGGCGCCGACGGGCAGCTCCTCGTCAGCGCCGACGGCACCTGGTTCGGCAGCGCCGCCGTCCCCGCCGTCCGCTCCGACGTCGGCGCGGGCGACGCCTCCCTCGCCGGCTTCCTGGCCGCGGGCGGCGAGGGACCGGAGGCGCTGGCCGCCGCCGTCGCCCACGGTGCCGCCGCCGTCCAGCTGCCCGGCAGCCAGATGCCCACCCCGGCGGACCTCGACCCGGCCGCCGTGACCGTCACCTCCGACGTACCCCTGGACGCCGTCCTCAGCGAGCAAGGGAGCCCGCGATGAGCACCATGATCACCGCGGACCTGGTCGACCTCGACCTGTCCGCCGACACCAAGGAGGCGGCGGCCCGCTCGCTCGCCGAGCGCATGGCCGCGCTCGGCCGGGTGACCGACCTGGATGGCTTCCTCGCCGACGTCGCCGCCCGCGAGGCCCAGATGCCGACCGGGCTGGACGGCGGCATCGGCATCCCGCACTGCCGCAGCGCCCATGTCACCGAGCCGACCCTCGCCTTCGGCCGCTCGGCCGCCGGCATCGACTTCGGCGCCCCCGACGGCCCGGCGGACCTGATCTTCCTGATCGCCGCCCCGGCCGGCGCCGACGACGCCCATCTGACGATCCTGTCGTCGCTGGCCCGCCGGCTGATGGACGAACGGTTCACCGGCGCGCTGCGGGCCGTGGACTCCCCGGCGGAGGCGGCGGCGATGATCGCGGGGGAGGAGGCGCCGAAGCCCGCGCCCTCGCCGGAGCCCGAGCCCGAGCCGGAACAGGCCGCGGAAGCTCCGGCGACCGAGTCGGAACAGGCCGCGGAAGCTCCGGCGACCCAGTCGGAACCGGCCGCGGAAGCTCCGGCGCCCGAGACTCCGGCGTCCGAAGCCCCGGTCGTGGCGGCGCGTCCCTTCCGGATCGTCGCCGTCACCTCCTGCCCCACCGGCATCGCGCACACCTACATGGCCGCCGAGGCGCTGGAGAAGGCCGGGCGGGAGGCGGGCGTCGAACTCGTCGTGGAGACGCAGGGATCGGCCGGCTTCACCCGGCTCGACCCGGCGGTCGTCGAGGCCGCCGACGGCGTGATCTTCGCCCATGACGTGCCCGTACGGGAGAAGGAACGGTTCGCCGGAAAGCCGACCGTCGACGTGGGCGTCAAGGCCGGCATCAACCGGCCCGCCGAGCTGATCGGCGAGGTGCGCGACAGGGCCGAGCGCGGCGAGACGACCGCCGCCGCCGCGCCCACCCCCGTCGAGAGGACCGGGGAGCCCGAGGAGGGTTACGGCACCAAGCTGCGCAAGTGGCTGATGTCCGGCGTCAGTTACATGGTGCCGTTCGTCGCGGCCGGCGGTCTCCTGATCGCCCTGGGCTTCGCCCTCGGCGGCTACGACATCGACAAGGCGCCGTCCGTCGCCGAGCACTTCGCCTGGGGGCAGATCGACAGCTGGGCCGCGCTGATGTTCCAGATCGGCGGCCTCGCGTTCGGCTTCCTGGTGCCGGTCCTCGCCGGCTACATCGCCTACGGGATGGCGGACCGGCCCGGTCTCGTGCCCGGCTTCGTCGGCGGCTCCATCGCGCTGACCATCGACGCGGGCTTCCTCGGCGGTCTCGCCGCAGGTCTCCTCGCGGGCGGCACCGTCCTCGCGATCCAGCGGGTGCGGGTCCCCGCCGCACTGCGCGGCATCATGCCGGTGGTCGTGATCCCGCTGCTGTCGTCGATCGCCGTCGGCTTCCTGATGTTCCTGGTGATCGGCAAGCCGATCGCGGGCCTCCAGTCCGCCCTCACCGACTGGCTCTCCGGCCTCTCCGGCGCCAACGCGGTCATCCTGGGCGTGATCCTCGGCCTGATGATGTGCTTCGACCTCGGCGGCCCGCTCAACAAGGTGGCGTACGCCTTCGCCGTCGGAGGCCTCGCCACCCCGAACGAGGGCTCCCTCAAGGTGATGGCCGCGGTGATGGCCGCCGGCATGGTCCCGCCGCTGGCGATGGCGCTGGCCACCGCGGTCCGCGGCCGGCTCTTCACCCGGACCGAGCGCGAGAACGGCAAGGCCGCGTGGGTGCTCGGCGCCTCCTTCATCACGGAGGGCGCGATCCCCTTCGCCGCCGCCGACCCGCTGCGGGTCATCCCGGCCGCGATGGCGGGCGGCGCCGTCACCGGCGCCCTGTCGATGGCCTTCGAGTGCACGCTGCGGGCCCCGCACGGCGGAGTCTTCGTGATCCCGCTGATCGGCAACCCGTTCCTGTACCTGCTGGCGATCCTGGCGGGCGTCCTGGTCAGCGCCGCACTCGTCATCCTGCTGAAGAGCATGCGCAGGACCGCCCCGGAGGGCATCGAGACCACCGCCACGGCCGCCGCGACCAAGGTGACCGTGGCCGCCTGACCGGCCCCTGGACAGGAGGGGCCGGACCCGCGAGGGGCGGTGCGCACCGCGAGCGCACCGCCCCTCGTCCGGCTCAGGTCACTTCTTCAGCGAGTCGAGGAACCTGTTGCTGCGGTTGAGCGGCGGGGCGCCGGGGGTCGTGAGCTTGGTCCACGGGCCGAGCTCGTCCGTGGGCGTGCCCACGCAGTCGAGCCTGTCCGGCGTGCCGGGCACGATGTCGCACAGCGTCTCCCAGACCTCGCCGCCCTGCGTCAGCACCTGGACGGAGACGTTGTTCGCCTGGGAGGCGATGGAGACGGCGCACGCGGTCGTCGGGTACCGGGGGTGGAGCATCGGGTTGGTGAGGTCGGTCCACACGAACGGCGTGACCTCGTCCTGGAGGTCCCGGATGCCGATGTAGGTCTTCCCGCCGCTGAGAACGGCCTTGACCTCGCGGCTCTCGTCCGGGTTGTAGGCGTCGACGTCGATGCACGGGCCGGTGGGGCCGGTGGGGCCGGTGGGGCCAGTGGGGCCAGTGGGGCCCGTGGCTCCGGTGGCGCCCGTGGCTCCGGTGGCTCCGGTCGCTCCGGTGGCACCCGTGGCGCCGGTCGCTCCCGTGGCGCCGGTCGCGCCGGTCGCGCCGGTCGCGCCGGTGGCTCCGGTAGCACCCGTCGCGCCCGTGGCACCCGTCGCACCCTTGGGGCCGGCCGGGCCCTGCGGACCCTTGGGGCCGGTCGGGCCGGTGGGGCCGGTGTTGCCCTTCGGACCCTTCGGGCCGGTCGGGCCGGTGTTGCCCTTGGGGCCCTTGGGGCCGGTGGGGCCCGTGGGGCCCTTGCAGCCCGTCGTCGGGGCCGACGCCGTCCGCGGGTCGGCGGTGACGGCCTCCTGCTCCAGGGCCTCCGTGCCCGGCGAGCCCGGGAGGGCCTTGTGCTTGCAGCCCGTCATCGGGTTCGACGACGCCGAGTCCGCGACCGGGGTCTGCGGGGTGCCCCACGCAGAGGCGGTCGGCGCGAAGCCGGCGAGGACGAGCGCGACCGAGGCGAGCGCGCCGCCGCCGAGCCAGGCGCGCCGCCGGGGCAGCGGACCGAGCGGGGACCGGGTCCTGGGGTCAGGACGCATGAGGGTGCTCCTTCCTCCGCCGACGCCCGGCGGCGCCGACGTGAGTGCCGGTGGGGGATCCGTACGGGAACAACGCCCGGAACCGGATCGGTGGGATGAACTTCCCATCGGTTCATCGGATCGCGACCGCGAAGCCTTGATGGCCCCGAGGGCACTCTCAGCGCCATGGCGTAGCGGTGCCAGCCGAATGGATGCGTACGCGACGGCGAACGCGTAACCCCCCGTCGGCGCGCCGCCCCCGCGCCCCCGCCGGGCCGTGCCTACCGTCGCCCCCCGACCGAACCGCGAGAAGTGGTGTTGCCATGAGGCCGTCCCTCTGCTTGTGCATGATCGTCAAGAACGAGTCCTCGGTCATCGAGCGGTGCCTCGCCTCCGTACGAGACCTCGTGGACACCTGGGTCATCTCCGACACCGGCTCCACCGACGGCACCCAGGACCTGATCAGGAAGGCCCTCGCGGGGATCCCCGGGGAGCTGGTGGAGGAGCCCTGGGTGGACTTCGGGCACAACCGCAGCCTGAACATCGCCCGCGCCCGGGCCCGGCTCGCCGCGGCCGGCGGGGGCGGCTACCTGCTGCTCCTGGACGCCGACCACGTGCTGCGCCAGGACGGGCCGCTGCCGGAGCTGACGGCCGAGTCGTACATGCTGCGCCACGAGGGCGACGTGGAGTACCGGATCAAGCGCCTGGTCCGGGCGGACCTGCCGTGGCGGTACGAGGGCGTCACCCACGAGTACCTGACCGCCGACCGCGACGATGCGCAGCGGAACCTGGACGCGCTGGTCGTCGAGGACCACGCCGACGGCGGCTCGCGACACGACAAGTTCGAGCGGGACGCCCGGCTGCTCGGCGCCGAACTCGTCCGCGACCCGGGCAATCCCCGGACGGTCTTCTACCTCGCCCAGACCATGCGGGACATGGGCCGCACGGGGGAGGCGATCGGGCTCTACGAGCGGCGCGCGGCCATGGGCGGCTGGGCCGAGGAGGTGTACTACGCGCTGCTGCAGGCCGGGGTGCTGGCCGCCGAGGCCGGGGACTGGCCGGCCGGGCAGGACGCCCTCGTCCGCGCCCGGGAGGCCCGCCCGGAGCGCCTGGAGGCGGTGTACGAGCTGGCCTCGCGGCTCCGGCTGGCCGGCCGTCACCACACCGCGCACGCGCTGCTGACGGACGCCCTCGACCGGCCCGCGCCCGCCGACGACCTGCTCTTCGTCCAGCCGTGGGTGTACCGCTGGGGGCTGCTCTTCGAGTACTCGATCACCGCCTACTGGACCGGTGACCACGCGGCCTCGCTCGCCGCCTGCGACCGCCTCCTCGACCTGCCGGAGCTGCCCGCGCCGTACCGCGAGCAGACCCTCGCCAACCGGGAGTTCGCGGTACGGGCGCTGGGCGTGCCGGCCCAGGTCTGAGCCGGGCCGGCGCCACGGCGACGCTCAGACGACGCGGGAACGGGCCTCCATCGCCCCGCGGGCCGCGGCCTCCGACTCGTACACCTCGCACATGTGCCGGCCGTCCGGGGTGGCGGTGTGCTCGACCTCCCAGAGGCTCAGCTCGGTGCCGTCGAGCAGCAGGAACTGGTGCTCGTAGAGGGTGAAGCCGGCGTCCCGGCCGCCCTCCACGGGGCAGTGGCGGCCGAAGACCTGGGTGATGTGGTGGGCGAAGGCGATCCGCAGCCGGCGGGCGGTCCGCTCGGCGGGCCGGTCCTCGTTCTCCGCGCGGCGCAGGACGCGGCGGGCGTGGTCCGCCGAGTTGTCCGGCACGTACATCCGGGGCTGGGCGGGTATCGGACGGGCCAGCAGCGCGCCCAGCGCCGTCAGGTCGTCGTCCTCCCCGAGCGGGCGCCCGTCGGCCCGCTCCACGGTCCACTCCGGCAGCGGCCCCGCGGGCAGCCGGGACGCGGCCAGCCGGGCCTCCGCCTCCTCCGCGTACAGCTCGTGCTGCTCGGCGCCGTCCCGGCCCGCGTTGTGCGTGAGCTCCCACAGGACGAGGGCGCTGCCGTCGGACAGCAGATAGGTGTGGCGGTAGGTGGTGCGGTGCAGCGAGGAGCTGTGGTGCGAGGAGTGCAGCGCGGTGGAGTGGGCGAGCGCCGACTCCAGGCGCTCCACCGTCGCGTCGGGCAGGTCGAAGGAGTTGAGCGCCCGGCCGAGAAGCCGCTCGACGTGCGTCTCGGTCGTCTCGTACGGATCGAGGTGATCCCGCGGATCGTTCAAGAGGGTCTCCAGGCCGTCGCCGCATGTCACTTGGTGCTTGCTTAACGTAGTCCCTGGGTCCGACAACGGGGTCGGGGTTACGGAAAACGAGGGGCCCGCGACGGAAGTTCCCGACCCCGCCGCGGCCGCCCGCCTCCGACACCCCCTCAACTCCCTTGCCGTTACCGGGAGTACGGCTCCTGGGGCGGGTCGTACAGCTCCCCGTACGAGGGGAAGTCGCCGCCCGGACCGCGCAACCCCGCCGGGGCCGCCAGGACCGCGCGGACGATCGCCCGCGTCACCAGGTCCGCGCCCGCCGCCAGTACCTCGTTCAGGGCGAGCGGCCCCGGCCCGGCGGGCAGCTCCCGGGCCCCCGTGGCGAGCGCGAAGACCGTGTCGCCGTCGTTCATCAGATGCACCGGCCGGATCGCCCGCGCGATGCCGTCGTGCGCCGTGCCCGCCACCTTCTGCGCCTGCGCCCGGGTCAGGACCGCGTCCGTCGCCACCACCGCCAGCGTGGTGTTCAGCGGCGGCCGGACCGAGGCGGCCCGGGCCTCGGCCAGCCGCCGGACCGCCGCCTCGTGCACCGCGCGCGACGGCCGGCCGGACCCCGCGCCGGCGGAACCGTCCTCGAAGAGGCCGCCGTACAGGACACCGGTCGCCGGATCGACGGCCGAACCCACCGCGTTCACCACCACCAGCGCGGCCACCGTGATCCCGGACTCCAGACGCAGACCCGCCGTCCCGACCCCGCCCCGCATCCCGCCCACGACCGCGCCCGTGCCGGCGCCGACCGCGCCCGTCGCCACGCGCGCGTGGTCCCCGGACGCCGCCGCGGCCTCCACCGCCGCCCGGCCCGTCGCCGCGTCCGGGCGGGCCGCGAAGTCGCCGCCCCGGCCCAGGTCGAAGACGCACGCGGCCGGCACCACCGGCACCACGTGCGCGGGGTCAGGACCCACCCGCACCCCGCGCCGGCGCTCCTCCAGCCAGGCCATCACCCCGGCGGCCGCGTCCAGGCCGTACGCGCTGCCGCCCGTCAGGACCACGGCGTCGATCCGCTGGACCACGTTCCTCGGATCCAGGGCGTCCGTCTCCCGGGTGCCGGGGCCCCCGCCGCGCACGTCCACGGCGGCCACCGCCCCGCCCTCCGGGGCCAGGACGACCGTCGTCCCCGACAGAGCCCCGGGGCCCGCCACGCGCGCGTGGCCCACCCGGATCCCGGGCACATCGGTCAGGCCGTCGGGGGAGAGCCGCTCAGCTGTCATGTCCCCTTCCTACCTCAGGACGGGGAGGACGTCCTGGTGGCCGGGTTCCGCGCGGTGAGCGTCACTCCGACCGCGACCGCGGCCGCCGCCACCAGACCCGCGAGCAGCACCGCCCAGCGGCCCGCGAACGAAGACAAAAGGATCGCCAGCGACGCACCCGGCAGCACCGCCTGCTGGGCCAGGCCCACCTTGAAGTAGCGCGCGTGCAGCAGCCACACCGACAGCAGGAACACCGCCGTCGGGATCGTCACCGACGCCGACGCGGCGAGCGTGCTGATGTGCGCCTTGCCCACGGCCTGCTCGACCGCGATCTCCAGACCGGCACCGATCGCCGCCGCCGACATGAAGATCACGAAGTGCCCGTACCCCCACAGGAAGCCCTGCCGACTGTCCGTCAGCCGGTCGTGCGCCGGCACCACGAAATAGATCCACCAGGAGGCGAACACGATCAGCAGCCCGCCCGCCGCGATCGGCAGCAGCTCGTTCAGGGCGTCGTTCTCCACCACACCCGACTTCACCGCCACCGTCGCCGCCGCCACCGACTCGCCCAGCACGATGATCGTGAACAGGCCGTACCGCTCCGCGATGTGATGCGGATGCCAGGTGCTCGGCGCGTCCTTCTCCGCGAACACCGGCACCGCCAGCTCCGCCAGCGCCATCACCAGGAACACCCACGGCACCGCCCCCTCCGGCACGAACAGCAGCGCCAGCCAGCCGACCTGCACCGCGAGCACCCCGCCCGCGTACCGCCGGCACATCGTCCGCTCCTCCGCCGACGTCGCGTGCCGCGCCGCCCGCAGCCACTGCGAGGCCAGCGCCACCCGCATCACCAGATAGCCGATGTACACGACGAGGAAGTCGTGCTCCTCGAACGCCCGCGACACCCCCGCCGCGAGGATCAGCACACCGGCGATCTGCACCAGCGTCACGACCCGGTACAGCACGTCGTCGTTGTCGTACGCGGAGGCGAACCAGGAGAAGTTCATCCAGGCCCACCAGATCGCGAAGAACACCATCGCGTAACTGACGACGCCCTCGCCCGCGTGCCCCTCCGCGACCGCGTGCACGAGCGCCGCGCCCGCCTGGGCGACGGCGACCACGAAACACAGATCGAAGAAGAGCTCCAGCGGCGTGGCGGTCCGGTGCGACTCCTCGCGGGAGCGCGCGGTCAGAGGAAGAAAAGGTTGTGTCATGGCCCCAGCACATCAGAGCCGCGACCTCCGCGTTTTCAAGCCACGCGGAGCGGTACGGCCTCCGGCGCCGGGACCTAGGGCCGCTCCGGGAGCCGACCTAGGCCGCCCGCGGTCGCGACCATCGGCACTGACGACACCCCGGACCCGCGGCGGAGCCTGGAAAGGCACGGCAGAAGCCCCGCAAAGGCACGTAGACGTCAGGGAAGTCAGGGAAGCGCCATGAGTTCCGTAGTCCAGGACAGCAGAACCACGGGCGGATCACCCGCCTCGTACGACGCGGAGCAGTACCGCCCCGGCCGGACCATCACCGACTGGGAGCCGGAGAACGAGCTCTTCTGGAAGTCGATCGGACGGAAGGTCGCCGGTCGCAACCTGTGGATCGCGGTCCCGGCCCTCCTCGTCGCCTTCGTCGTCTGGCAGGTCTGGTCGGTCACGGCCACCAACCTGAAGGACGTCGGCTTCGGCTTCTCGACCGCGCAGCTGTTCTGGCTGACGGCCATCCCCGGTCTGACCGGCGGCACGGCCCGCGTCCTCTACACCTTCCTCGGCCCGATGATCGGCCAGCGGCGGTTCACCGCCCTGTCGACGGTCGTCCTGGTCGTCCCGCTGATCTGGCTGGGCGTCGCCATCCAGGACCCGGCCACCCCGTACACCGTGATGGTCGTCATCGCCGCCCTCTGCGGCATCGGCGGCGCCAACTTCGCCTCCTCCCTCGCCAACATCGGCTTCTTCTTCCCCAAGGCGAAGAAGGGCAGCGCGACCGGCATCAACGGCGGACTCGGCAACCTCGGCGTCTCCGTCGTCCAGCTCCTCACCCCGATCGTCATCACCTGGTCGACGATCGCGATCGGCTCCGCCCAGCACAAGGCCGACGGCACCCCCGTCCACCTCCAGAACGCCGCCTTCGTCTGGGTCCCCGTCGTCCTCGTCCTGGCCGCCGTCGCCTGGTTCGGACAGAACGACCTGAAGGTCGCCTCCACCCCCTTCAAGCAGCAGAAGGTCATCTTCAAGCGCAAGCACACCTGGCTGATGACCTGGCTGTACGTCGGCACCTTCGGCTCCTTCATCGGCTTCGCCGCCGCCCTGCCGATGCTGATCAAGACGACCTTCCCGGACCACTCCGTCGCCACGTACGCCTGGATGGGCCCCGCCGTGGGCGCCCTCGCCCGCTGGGCCGGCGGCTGGATCGCCGACAAGTGGGGCGGCGCCCGGGTCACCCTCCTGTCCTTCGCCGGCATGGCCGCCTCGATCATCGGCGTCATCGCGTTCCTGCCCTCGGGCGGCGACGGCGGCACCTTCCACGGCTTCTTCCTCTGCTTCCTCGCCGCGTTCCTCTTCTCCGGCATCGGCAACGGCTCGACCTTCCGCCAGATCCCGGTGATCTTCCGCGGCACCCACCTGAAGGGCCTCACCGAAGGCACCCCCGAACACGCCAAGGCCCTCAAGCAGGCCGAGATGGAATCGGGCGCGGTCACCGGCTTCACCTCCGCGATCGCCGCCTACGGCTTCTTCTTCATCCCGGCGCTCTTCGGCTCGGTCGCCGTCACCAGCGCGATGTGGGGCTTCGTCGCCTTCTACCTCAGCTGCATGGTCGTGACCTGGTGGTTCTACGCCCGCAAGGGCGCCGAGGCCCCCAGCTGACCGGCCCCCGAGAAAGGCCCCGCCCAGGCGGGGCCTTTCCGCATGCCCGGGCCGGGACCTCGGTCCATCGAGAGGTGACCAATGCCGCCCGGAACGATCGATCAGAAGGAGTGCAATGGAGGCAAGCGAAAAGCTGATTCGAGCGATCGAGAAGGCGGTGCGGGCAGTGACTGCGACCCCTGCTGAAGCAACGGTGAACGACGGCGGCGCCTGGAAGGGCTTCAAGGGCGGACTCTGGCGCGACGCCATCGACGTCCGCGACTTCATCCAGCAGAACTACACCCCGTACGAGGGCGACGACTCCTTCCTCGCCGGCCCCACCGAGCGGACCACCGCCGTGTGGAAGGCGATCACGGACAGGTTCCCCGAGGAACGCGCCAAGGGCGTCTACGACGTCGCCCACGACATCCCCTCCACCATCACCGCCCACGCCCCCGGCTGGATCGACCGCGACAAGGACCTGATCGTCGGCCTCCAGACCGACGCCCCGCTGAAGCGCGCGATCATGCCGTACGGCGGCTGGCGGATGGTCGCCGGCGCCCTGGAGACGTACGGCTACCCGGTCTCCGAGGAGCTGGAGAAGGTCTTCACCGAGTACCGCAAGACCCACAACGCCGGCGTCTTCGACGCCTACACCCCCGAGATCCGCGCCGCCCGCAAGGCCGGCATCGTCACCGGCCTCCCCGACGCCTACGGCCGCGGCCGCATCATCGGCGACTACCGCCGCGTCGCCCTCTACGGCGTCGACCGCCTCATCGAGGTGAAGAAGGAGGAGAAGGCCGGACTCGACGTCCTCCCGGCCGGCCACCGCTCCCTGGAGGAGACCATCCGGCTCCGCGAGGAACTCTCCGAGCAGATGCGCGCCCTCGGCGAACTGAAGGCCATGGCCGCCTCGTACGGCCACGACGTCTCCGGACCCGCCACCACCGGCCGCGAGGCGATCCAGTGGCTGTACTTCGCCTACCTGGCCGCCGTGAAGGAGCAGAACGGCGCCGCGATGTCGCTCGGCCGCACCTCCACCTTCGTCGACGTCTACCTCCAGCGGGACATCGAGGCCGGCCTGCTCACCGAGGAACAGGCCCAGGAACTCGTCGACGACTTCATCATCAAGCTCCGCATCGTCCGCTTCCTGCGCACCCCCGAGTACGACGAGCTGTTCTCCGGCGATCCCACCTGGGTCACCGAATCCCTCGCCGGCATGGGCGAGGACGGCCGGCCGCTGGTCACCCGGACCTCCTTCCGCTACCTCCAGACGCTCTACAACCTCGGCCCGGCCCCCGAGCCGAACATGACCGTCTTCTGGTCGCCGCGGCTGCCGCAGGGCTTCAAGGAGTTCTGCGCGAAGGTCTCCATCGACACCTCGTCCGTGCAGTACGAGTCGGACGAACTGATGCGGCCCCGCTTCGGCGACGACACCGCGATCGCCTGCTGCGTCTCGGCGATGCCGGTCGGCAAGCAGATGCAGTTCTTCGGCGCCCGCGTGAACCTCGCCAAGACCCTCCTGTACGCGATCAACGGTGGCCGCGACGAGAAGTCCGGCGCCCAGGTCGGCCCCGCCACCGGCGCCATCGACGCCGAGGTCCTCGACTACGACGAGGTCATGGCCCGGTTCGACGCGCAGATGGAATGGCTCGCGGACGTCTACGTCCACGCCCTGAACGTCATCCACTACATGCACGACAAGTACGCGTACGAGCGGCTGGAGATGGCGCTCCACGACCGCGACGTGCGCCGCACCATGGCCTGCGGCATCGCCGGCCTGTCCGTCGCCGCCGACTCGCTCTCCGCCATCAAGTACGCCAAGGTCACCCCGGTCCGCGACGAGACCGGCCTCGTCACCGACTACACGGTGGAGGGCTCCTACCCCGCCTACGGCAACAACGACGAGCGCGCCGACGAGATCGCCGTCTGGCTGGTCGAGGAGTTCATGCGGAAGGTGCGCAAGCACCCGACGTACCGGAACGCCGAGCACACCCAGTCCGTCCTGACCATCACCTCGAACGTCGTCTACGGCAAGAAGACCGGCAACACCCCCGACGGGCGCCGGGCCGGCGAACCCTTCTCCCCGGGCGCCAACCCCATGAACGGCCGCGACACCCACGGCTACGTGGCCTCCGCCCTGTCGGTCGCCAAGCTGCCGTACGAGGACGCCGAGGACGGCATCTCGCTCACCAACACCGTCACCCCCGACGGCCTGGGCCGCACCCCCGAGGAGCGGATCAAGAACCTGGCCGGCGTCCTCGACGGCTACATGGCGAGCGACGGCTTCCACATGAACGTCAACGTCCTCAACCGGGACGTCCTCATGGACGCCATGGAGCACCCGGAGAACTACCCCCAGCTCACCATCCGGGTCTCGGGCTACGCGGTCAACTTCGTCCGCCTGACGCGCGAGCAGCAGCTGGACGTCCTGAACAGGACCTTCCACGGGGCGCTGTAGCGCACGAAGGGGGGAGGGGGGGGGGGCCCCTCCCCCCTCCCCCTCCCCGCCCCACCCCTCCCGCCCCCACCCGCCCCTTCCTCCCTCAGGAGGTCCCGCCATGGCCACCCTGCTCGGCCCGGACGTCCCGGTCCGCCCCGTCGCCCCGGTCCAGGCCGCCACGCCGGCCGCGGCCGCGACCTATCGCCCGGCCGAGGGCTCGGTGCACTCCTGGGACCTGTCCACCGGCGTCGACGGGCCCGGCACCCGCTTCGTCACCTTCCTCTCCGGATGCCCGCTGACCTGCCTCTACTGCCACAACCCGGACACCTGGAGGATGCGGAACGGCAAGCGGACCTCCGCCGACGACGTGATCGCCGAGGCGTCCAAGTACGTCCGCTTCATCTCCGCGTCCGGCGGCGGCGCCACCGTCTCCGGCGGCGAGCCGCTGCTCCAGCCCGTCTTCACCGGCGAGCTGCTGCACCGCATGAAGCACGAGCTCGGTCTGCACACCGCCCTCGACACCTCCGGCTTCCTCGGCGTCCGCGCCACCGACGCCCTGCTCCGCGACACCGACCTCGTCCTCCTCGACATCAAGTCCTGGGATCCGGAGACCTACCGGAAGGTCACCGGCCGGCCGCTGAAGCCCACCCTGGACTTCGCCCGCCGCCTCGCCGACCTCGGGCAGGACGTCCACGTCCGCTTCGTGCTCGTCCCCGGCCTCACCGACGACCCCGCCAACGTCGAGGGCGTCGCCGCCTTCGCCGGCGGCCTCGGCAACGTCTCCCGCGTCGACGTCCTCCCCTTTCACAAGCTGGGCGAGGCCAAATGGCAGGCCCTGGACCTGCCGTTCACCCTCCACGACACCCCGTCGCCCACCCCCGAGCAGGTCGCGGCCGCCCGCGAGGCCTTCCGCGCCCACGGCCTGAACGCGGTCTGAACGCGGTCTGATGGCGGTCTGATCCCGGTCTGATCGCGGTCTGATCGCGGTCTGATCGCGGTCTGATCGCGGTCCGGACGCCGTCCGATCGCCGTCCGACCGCGGCCCCGGAGCGGTCCGCATCGCGTGGCGCGCGGGGGCGGGACGGCGCGCTCACCCTTCAGGTGCCCAAAACGGGCCTAAGGGGCACATACGTCCTACCGTGGCCCCGTGACCGAGCCACCGCAGACCGCCGAGCCCACCACTCCCGAGCCGGAGGCGCCCGCCCCGGTCCCGGACGGCCGCGCGCCCCAGACCCCCGCCGCCGTCCGCCGCCGCGCCACCCTCGCCGGCACCGCCGTCTCCGTCCTGCTGATCCTCGCGATCGTCCTCGGCAGCCGGCTGCTCCGCGACTTCGACTCGGCCCTGCTGCCCTATGCCGTCGCCACCGTCTTCCTCGCCTTCGGCGTCGCCTACCGCTACACCGTCTGGATCTCCGCGCCCGGCGCCCGGCGCCTCTTCCGCCGGGGCTGGGGCGCCTTCTTCTCCGCCGCGAACTTCCGCAGGGCCCCCACCGCCCTGCCGAGGATGATCGCCACCTATCTCGGCTTCCAGAAGTTCCTCGGCGCCCGCTCGCACGCCCGCTGGGCCGCCCACCAGCTCCTCTTCTGGGGCTGCGTCCTCGCCGCGCTCATCACCTTCCCGCTCACCTGGGGCTGGTTCACCTTCACGTCCGGCACCGGCGACGGCCCCGGCTACGAGATGCGGATCTGGGGCTTCAAGGTCCTCGGCTTCGACTCGCTGAACGTCTTCGGCTGGCTCATGTTCCACGGCCTGGACATCGCCGCCGTCCTCGTCATCGCCGGCGCCTCCTACTTCCTGTGGCGGCGCATGAAGGACCGTGGCGCCATCACCGGCCAGCGCTTCGCCTACGACCTGATCCCGCTGATCGCCCTCGTCGTCATCTCGGTCACCGGCCTTCTGCTCACCTTCTCGTCGATCTTCCTGCACGGCGGCGGCTACGAGTTCCTGGCGATCCTCCACATGGTCTCGGTCGTCTTCACCCTCGTCTACATCCCCTTCGGGAAGTTCTTCCACATCGTCCAGCGGCCCGCCGCCGTCGGCATGCAGCTCTTCAAGTACACCTCCCGCCGCAAGGACGAGGAGCTCCAGGCCTGCCGCCGCTGCCACGAGCCCATCGACACCCCCGACTACGTCGACAACCTGCGCGGCACCATGAAGGACCTCAAGCTCGACTTCGACGAGTGGGCCGAGTACTGCCCCCGCTGCAAGCGCGTCCTCCGCGGCAACGCCTACCTCACCCACGTCAAGAAGGGCTTCAAGTAAGTGACCGCGACCGACCCTTCCCGTGCGCTGCCGCTCGATCCCTCCGTCGCCCCGCCCGGGACGCGCACCTTCCGGGACGCGGGCGGGATCCCCGCCGACCGGTGGCACGCCGACCAGAACGGGGAGACGCTCGTCCCCACGCACTGCTGCTTCTGCGGGGTGCAGTGCGGCATGTACCTGCGGGTCGACCGGGGCGGCAAGGTCTTCGGGGTCGAACCCCGCAACCACGACATCAACCGGATGCGGCTCTGCCCCAAGGGCATCAACGCCTACCAGCAGGTCAACCACCCCGACCGGCTCACCGCCCCGCTGCTGCGGCGCAACCGCGACGAGCCGTTCCGCGAGGTCAGCTGGGAGGAGGCGCTGGACCACACCGTCGCCGAGATCCGGCGCGTCCAGAGCGAGTACGGCAACGACGCCTTCGGGCTGCTCGGCGGGGCGAGCCTCTTCTCCGAGAAGACGTACCTCGTCGGGAAGTTCGCGCGGGTCGCGCTGAAGACCAAGCACGTCGACTACAACGGGCGCCTCTGCATGGTGTCCGCCGCCGGCGCCAACAAGCTCGCCTTCGGCATCGACCGGGCCGGCAACCCCTTCTCCGACATCCTCCTCACCGACTGCCTCCTCATCGCCGGCTCCAACGTCGGCGAGTGCTTCCCGGTGATGACCCAGTACCTGTGGGGCGCCCGCGACCGGGGCGCGAGCCTGATCGTGGTGGACCCGCGGCAGACCGCCATCGCCCGCACCGCCGACGTCCACGTCGCCCTCAAGCCCGGCACCGACTCGGCCTTCTTCAACGCCGTGCTGCACGTCATCGTCGCCGAGGGCCTCACCGACGAGGCGTACCTCGCCGCCCACACCACCGGCTGGGACGAGGTCAGGGCCACCGTCGCCGAGTACCCGCCGGCCCGCTCCGCGCAGATCTGCGGCGTCCCCGAGGAACAGATCGTGCGGGTCGCCCGCATGTTCGCGGGCGCGGACAAGGCGATGGCCTGGCACGCCCGCGGCGTCGAACACCACTCCCAGGGCGTCGAGAACTGCCTCACCATCATCAACCTCTGCGTCGCCACCGGGAACATCGGCAGGCCCGGCGCCGGCTACGGCACCATCACCGGCCAGGGCAACGGGCAGGGCGGCCGCGAGCACGGCCAGAAGTCCGACCTCCTGCCCGGCGGGCGCTCCATCTCCAACCCCGAGCACCGCCGTCAGATCTGCGAGATCTGGGGCATCGAGGAGTCCGAGCTGCCGCCCGCCGGCACCTCCATGATGGAGATGGTCTGGCAGATGCAGCGCGCCGAGATCCGCGGCCTCATCGGCATCTGCAACAACCCCTTCGTCTCCCTGCCGAACTACGCCACGGTCAAGGAGGGCTACGACACCCTCCAGTTCCACGCCCAGTTCGACTTCTTCCTCTCCGAGACCGCCGCCAACGCCCATGTCGTCTTCCCCGTCACGGTGTGGGCGGAGGACGAGGGCGTCATGGCCAACGCCGAGGCCCGGGTCGTCAAGCACAACAAGGCCCAGGAGCCCCCGGCCGGCGTCCGCACCGACACCTGGGTCATCTGCGAGCTGGCCAAGCGGCTCGGCGCCGGCGACAAGTTCGCCTTCCCCGACTCCCGCTCCGTCTTCGAGGAGCTGCGGATCGCCTCCGCGGGCACCGTCAACGACTACTACGGCATCACCTACGAGCGCCTGGAGGAGACCGGCGGCATCGCCTGGCCCTGCCCGACCACCGAGCACCCCGGCACCCCCCGCCTCTTCGAGGACGGCCGCACCTATCACCCCGACGGCAGGATCCACCTGCAGGTGGTCGAGTGGCACCCGCCGATGGACCCGTACAGCGAGGAGTACCCGCTCTCGCTCACCACCGGCCGCACCGTCGCCCACTTCCTCTCCGGCAACCAGACCCGCCGGCTCGGCGCCCTCGTCGAGCAGACCCCCCGGCCCTGGGTCGAGGTCCACCCCTCGCACGGCTTCCGCAACGGCGACCCGGTCCGGGTCGTCACCCGGCGCGGCAGCGAGGTCTTCCCCGCCCTGGTCACCGAGGCCATCCGCCCCGACACCGTCTTCGTGCCCTACCACTGGCCCGTCCCCACCGCGGCGAACGCCCTCACCGTCGACGCCCTCGACCCCCGCTCGAAGATCCCCGAGTACAAGGTCTGCGCGGCCCGCATCGAGGCCGCCGAACGCGTCGACGAGGTCCCCGCGCCGCCGACCGCCCCGGGGCAGCTCGCCTACCCCGAGACCCAGGTCTCCCGCACCGACCCCCTGCCGCCCACGTCCCCGCAGGGCCGGGGCACCGCGGAGAGGAGCTGACCGCACATGATGGGCCGCACGATCTTCATCGACCCGGGCCGCTGCATCGGCTGCCAGGCCTGCGTCTCCGCCTGCCGCGAATGCGACTCGCACCGCGGCAAGTCGATGATCCACCTCGACTACCCCGACGAAGGTCACTCCGTCGCCTCCCTTCCCACCGTCTGCATGCACTGCGAGGACCCCGTCGCCCCCTGCGCCGAGGTCTGCCCCGCCGACGCGATCCTCGTGACCGCCGACGGGGTGGTGCAGCAGGCCGACACCACCCGCTGCATCGGCTGCGCCAACTGCGTCAACGCCTGCCCCTTCGGCGTGCCGAAGATCGACCTCCAGGCGAAGCTCCAGATGAAGTGCAACCTCTGTTACGACCGCACCGCCTACGGCCTCGCCCCCATGTGCGCGACCGTCTGCCCGACCGGCGCCCTCTTCTACGGCACCCTCGACGAGCTGCGCGCCGAGCGCCCCGGAGTCCAGGTCGCCGACTCCTTCACCTTCGGCGGCACCACCGTCACCACCGGTGTCGCGATGGTCGTGCCCGCCGACAAGGTCCAGTGGCCCGTTCCCGGCGGTCTCCCGGTCGTCCAGATCAACGGAAAGGACGTCCGATGAGCGTCACCGACCCGCAGCCGCCCGCGCCGGAGGCCGGCGCCGACGCGGCGCAGGAGGCGCTCCGCGACCGGATCGCCGCCGACTCGCTCACCACCCGCCGGGACTACCTGCGGATCGTCGCCACCGTCTCCGGCGGCCTCGCCGTCGGCGGCGTCGCCGTCGCCTCCGGCATCCTGCACCGGCACGGCGACAGCGACGGCGCTCCCGAGCCGAAGAGGATCGCGGACCGGATCCTGCCCGGCGAGTCCCTCGCCTTCCGCTATCCCGGCGACGAGGACCGGGCCATCGCGATCCGCATGGAGGACGGCACCCTCACCGGCTATTCGGCCGTCTGCACCCACCTGGCCTGCGCCGTCCTCTGGCGGCGGGACCGGGGCAGCGAGGGCGAGCTGTACTGCCCCTGCCACGAGGGTGTCTTCGACGCCCGTACGGGAGAGGTCACGGCCGGCCCGCCGCCGCGCGGCCTGCCGAAGGTGATCCTGATCGAGCAGGTCGACGGCAGTGTCTGGGCCATCGGCACCGCCCGCTCCGGCGAGAGCCTGCAGGAGGGCCTGTGCCGTCAGCAGGGGGACGCGCTGCGGCTGTGCCGGGACCGGCAGCAGTCCGGCCCGGAGAGGAGTGAGCGCACGTGACGGAGAGCCGCTTCCCCCAGGACCCGGAGGCCCCGCGCCCGCCCGGCACCCCGCCGGCGCCGTCCCGGCCGCCGTCGTACCGTCCGGGCAGCGCGCAGCCGCGGCTGAACCGGCCGGTGCACGAGCGCTATCCGCAGATCCGGCCCACCAGCGGGTACGGCGACCCGCGGATCCGGCACACGGGTCCGGGGCCCGGGGCGGGCACGGAGCAGGAACCGGAGCGCTCCTCGAAGCTGTCGGCGCGGCTGGCGCTGGCGCTCACGGTGGTGATCGGCCAGCTCTGGGGGCTGACCATCGTGGTGGACGAGTGGATGTCCGGCGACACCGGCACCGCGTGGTGGGGTGCGGGTTTCCTCGTCCTGTCGTTCCTGGTGGTCCTCGGCCTGTGGGCGCTGGACCCGAAGGACCGCTGACCACAGGACCGCTGAATGGGGGGCCGCTGATCAGGCGGGTCCGGGGCGGGGGAGCGGGCGTACCCTGAAGACATGAGCACCGCCCCCGCCCACGGACCGCGAGACGCGAAGCCGAACGGCATTCGGCCGAATTCCGAGAACGCCCCGAAGCCGGTGATCGTCTTCGACGATCCGCTGGACGCGCAGTCCGCGGACGACACGGACCGCGGGTGGGGCGAGCGGCCTCCGACCGGCGGCAGCGCCGCCGACCTCGCGCGCTTCCTCGACGAGAAGCCGCCGCACCACCTCTGACGCCGGAGCGTCCCTCCGGTCAGGAGGTGGAGTGCGTGCCCGTGCTGCTGCCGGAGCTGCGCTGCGCGACCAGGTGGTCGCGGATCTCCTTGAGCACCTCCAGCTCGCTGACCTCCATGACCTCCTCGACGCCTTCCTTCGCCTTGTCGTGCGCGGCGCGCTTGGCGAGGATCCTGGCCATCGGCAGGACCATCAGGAAGTAGACGACGGCGGCGGTGATGAGGAAGCTGAGGACGGCGCTCAGCACCAGGCCCCACTGGAGCTGGATGCCCTGCATCTCGCCGTTGACGACCCGGCAGGGGTCCTTGAGGCAGCTCGTGTAGCTCTCCAGGTCCTTCGTGCCGAAGGCGCCCACGATGGGGTTGATGATGCCCTTGACCACCGAGTTCACGATGTTGGTGAACGCGGCACCGATGACGACCGCCACCGCGAGGTCGATCACGTTTCCGCGCATCAGGAAGGCTTTGAAGCCCGCCATCACGCTTTCCTTCTTCTCGGCCACCAAGGTGCCTTTCTTCGCGTGTGCTGCTGTGTGCGCAGCCATTAGGCCGTGAAGGGCGCGGGGCCGTCCAATCCGTACACACGGGACGGTGACTTGACAGTGAGTCAGTGCGAATCAGCACAGTGTCACCGCCAGTTGGGATGTGACACCGGCACTCGCCAGCTCGGTCGCGGTCGTCCTGGGCACGGTCAGGACGATCAACGCCCCTCCGTCCGAACGAGTCTCACCCGGGGGCGGGACTTCGGCCACTCGGGCGGCCCGCGCCACCACCCTGACCGTGCTGTCGCCTTCTCCGAGCGGGGAGTTGACGGTCGGTGCGGCGATGACGTCGACGCGGTCGCCGGCGCGCAGGAGCCGTACCGCGTCCGCGTCCGCGATCCGTACCGGCGCGGAGACGAGCCGGGCGGGAGCGGGTGAGCGGGCCGCGGGCGCGGCGACGGGGTGCGGCCCGGGGATGTCCGGGCCGGGTGGGGCGGGCGGGCCGGGTGGAGCGGCGGTGAGGGCGAGCGCGGCGGCCGTCAGGACGAGGAGCGCGCCGGGCGCGCGGCGCAGCCGTGGCCGGAGCCGGCCGCCGCGGACCCGCAGCGGCGCGAAGTCCGGCACCGCGCAGGGGGCGGGAACGGAGCCGTGGGCGGGGACGGGGGCGTGGACAGGTTCGGTGGTGTGGGCAGGGACGGCGATGGATGTGTGCGTCGTGTTCATGCGCTCACTGTCCCGCTCGTCCCGCGGTCCCGCTCCGGCCTGTGGACGGTCCACCGCCTGTGGACAACTCGGCCACCCCTGCGAGGGGTTTGACGGGATTTACGGGAGTTCGATGCCGAGGTCCCAGCCGTCGTGGGCATGGGTGCAGAGACAGTCGCGGTCCGCCGTGGCCGGGAGGGCGGCGATCGTGTCGAAGAGGACGTCGCGGAGCCGGCCGATGTTCTGGCCGAAGACGCGCAGGACCTCGGTGTGGGAGACGCCCTCGCCGGTCTCGGTGCCCGCGTCGAGGTCGGTGACGAGGGTGAGGGAGGTGTAGCAGAGGCCGAGTTCGCGGGCGAGGACGGCTTCGGGGTGGCCGGTCATGCCGACGACGGACCAGCCGTTGGCGGCGTGCCAGCGGGATTCGGCGCGGGTGGAGAAGCGGGGGCCCTCGACGACGACGAGGGTGCCGCCGTCCACGGCCTGCCAGTCCCGGCCGCGGGCGGCCTTGATCGCGGCCTGCCGTCCGTCGGGGCAGTAGGGGTCGGCGAAGGAGACGTGGACGACGCGGGGGACGGCGCCGTCGGCGCGCGGCTCGCCGTCGAAGTAGGTCTGGGCGCGGTTCTTCGTCCGGTCGATCAGCTGGTCGGGGACGAGGAGGGTGCCGGGGCCGTACTCGGGGCGCAGTCCGCCGACGGCGCAGGGGCCGAGGACCTGGCGGACGCCGAGGGAGCGGAGGGCCCAGAGGTTGGCGCGGTAGTCGATCCGGTGCGGGGGGATGCGGTGGTCGCGCCCGTGGCGGGGGAGGAAGGCGACCCGGCGGCCGGCCACCTCGCCGAGGAAGAGGGAGTCGCTGGGGTCGCCGTAGGGGGTGGTGACGGGGACCTCGCGGACGTCGTCGAGGAAGGAGTAGAAGCCGGAGCCGCCGATCACGCCGATCTCGGCGTACGCGTCGTGGTCCGCGTCGCCGGCCGGGGCGGACGGCGCGGGCCGACCGGACGCTGCGGACGGGCTGGACGGGGCGGGCGGGGTGGTCACCATGCCCGCCACCCTACGCAGGGGCTCGGAGCGGACGGTGGGGTTCCGGACATGCCGGGGCCCCCGGGCCCCAACAGGTCTGCGAGCCCCCGGGACGGGAGTCGGGGGGGGGGGGAGCGGGCCGCGTGTGGGGGGGCGGCGCGCCGGGGCGGTGCTGCGGGTGGGGCTCAGGCGGCCGGGGTCGAGGACGACGACGAGGACGTCGAGGTGGACGTCGTCGAGGCCGGCTTCGCGTCGGACGAGGAGGTGGACGTCGTGGAGGACGTCGAGCCCTTCGTGGCCGGCGAGCTGCTGGACGAGGCACCGCGGCTGTCGTTCCGGTAGAAGCCGGAGCCCTTGAAGACGATGCCGACGGCCGAGAAAACCTTCTTGAGGCGGCCGTGGCAGGCGGGGCACTCGGTCAGCGCGTCGTCCGTGAACTTCTGGACCGCCTCAAGGCCCTCGCCGCACTCGGTGCACTGGTACTGGTAGGTCGGCACTAGTCTTCCTCCTGGCACTCACACTCATCGAGTGCTAACGACGATCCATAGTGACGTATTCCGGCGGTTCAGTCCACCGCCACCGGCACGCGGTGACCGACACCACGTGCCGCGACCCGCGTCGTGATCCGGTTCGCCGGGCGCGGCCGCAGCTTTCCGCGCAGGGCGACGAGCGTGACGAAGGCGAGCGCGGTGCCCGCGGCGGGGACGAGGAATCCGGCGGTGGAGCCGTGGGCGTCGGCCAGCCGGCCGGCGACCGTGACGGCCAGGGCCTGGCCGAGGGCGACGGCTCCGGTGAGCCAGGTGAACGCCTCGGTGCGGGCGGAGGCCGGGATCAGGGTCTCGACGATGGTGTAGCCGGTGATCAGGGCCGGGGCGATGCACAGGCCGACGACGAGGCCGAGGGCGCCGAGCAGGACCACCGAGTGCGCGGTCCACAGCAGGGACGCGGCGACGGTGAGGCCGGTGTAGCCGAGGATCAGGCGGCGGCGGGGGCCGGTCTTCCAGGCGATGGCGCCCATGGCGATGCCGGCGAGCATGTTGCCGGCGGCGAAGACGCCGTAGAGCAGGCCGTTGGCGCCGGGGTTGCCGATCTCCTCGCTGAAGGCGGTGAGCGAGACCTGCATGCCGCCGAAGACGGCGCCGATGCCGAGGAAGGCGACGATCAGGACGCGGACGCCGGGGACGGAGAGCGCGGAGCGGTGCGGTTCGGCGTCGCCGTGGGCGGCCGCGGCGAGCAGGCCGTGCGGCGGCTGGGTGGCGCGCTGGGCGGCGAAGAAGAGGCCGCCGAAGAGGGTGAGGGCGGCTTCGGTGATCAGTCCGGCGGCCGGGTGGACGCCGGTGCACAGGGCGGTGGCGAGGACCGGTCCGACGACGAAGGTGAACTCGTCGGTGACGGACTCGAAGGCCGCGGCGGTCGGCATCAGCGGAGTGCCGTCGAGCTTGGCCGCCCAGCGGGCCCGGACCATGGGGCCGACCTGCGGGACGGAGGCGCCGGCGGGCACGGCGGCGAGGAACAGCGCCCACAGCGGGGCGCCGGCCAGCGCGAGCGCGACGAGCAGCGAGACGGCCGCGGCGTGCACGATGACGCCCGGGACGAGGACGGCGCGCTGGCCGAAGCGGTCGGCGAGCTTGCCGCTCTGCGGGGCGAAGAGCGCCATGGAGACACCGGTGACGGCGGCGACGGCGCCGGCGCTGCCGTAGGAACCGGTGGTGTGCTGGACGAGCAGGACGATGCCGATGGTCAGCATCGCGAAGGGCTGCCGGGCGGCGAAGCCGGGGATCAGGAAGGAGAGCGCACCGGGGGTGCGCAGCAGCTGCCCGTAGCCGGGCCGCTTCTCGGAGACGACCGTGGACGCCACGGTCCTGGCCTTTCTGCCGCCTGGTAGCGCGCGGGCACGGTGGTGCCGGTCTCGCCGAGAGCTGTCCTCTTGCGCGGAACTGCGGTAGATACCGGGAGGGCCCCCACTGCGGAGGGGCGCCGCGGCCGCCATACGGTCGCGCCAGCTCTGCGTCAGGCAGAGTTGGTTCGATCAAGTGTGCCTTCATGGTACAGGGAGGAGCGCTCTCCCGCCTGTGATTCCACTGGGGAGAACGCTCCTGACCCCGAAATAATGCCGGGAATTAGCGATCCGTCGGCCGGTGCCTGCCCGGCGCGGGCGGGTGCTTCCCGGTGACGGAGGCCGGCCGGTGGAAGCGGGTCGCGGTCGTCGTGACCGCCGTCTCCTTCCCGTCCCCGGTGCCGAGCCAGCCGGCGAGCTTGCCGCCCTGGCCGACCGCGCGCAGCCGCTGCTCGGTGGCGTCGCGCACCGGGTCGGTGGCGACGACGAGCAGTTCGTCGCCCCTGCGCAGCACGGTCGCCGGGCCGGGCACGAAGCTGGCGTCCTCCCGTACGACGAGGGTGACGGCGGCTCCGGTGGGCAGTCGCAGCTCGGCGACCTCGACGCCGTGCATCCGGGAGCCCTCGGGGATGGCGACGGAGAGGAGATGGCCGCGGAGCCGTTCCAGCGGGGCGGACTCGACGCCGAGGTCGGCGGCCTCGCTGGAGTCGCCGAGCCGCAGGGCGCGGGCGAGCCAGGGCAGGGTCGGGCCCTGGACGAGGGTGTAGACGACGACCAGGACGAAGACGATGTTGAAGATCCGCTCGCTGCCGTCGATCTGCCCCACCATCGGGATGGTGGCGAGGATGATGGGGACGGCTCCGCGCAGGCCGGCCCAGGACATCAGGGCCTGCTCCTGCCAGGGGATGCGGAAGGGCGCGAGGCTGACCAGGACCTCCATGGGGCGGGCGACCATGGTGAGGACGAGGCCGATGACGACGGCCGGCCAGAAGTCGTTGCCCAGCTCGTGCGGGGTGACGAGCAGTCCGAGCAGGACGAACATGCCGATCTGGGCGATCCAGCCGAGTCCCTCGGCGAAGCCGCGGTTGGCGGGGGCGTGCGGCAGCTTGGCGTTGCCGAGGACCATCGAGGCCAGGTAGACGGCGAGGAAGCCGGAGCCGTGGGCGATCGCGCCGGCCGCGTAGGCGGTGACGGCGATGGCCATGACGGCGATCGGGTAGAGGCCGGAGGCGGGCAGGGCGACGTGCTTGAGCCCGTACGAGCCGACGAAGCCGACCGCGAGGCCGACGGCGGCGCCGATGGCGAGCTCCAGGGCGATCTTCCCGACGAGCACGTACCAGTCGTCGACGGGTCCCGCGGAGGAGAAGGCGACGACGAGGATGACGACCGGGGCGTCGTTGAAGCCGGACTCGGCCTCCAGCACGCCGGTGACCCGGGACGGCAGCGGCACCTTGCGCAGCACGGAGAAGACGGCGGCGGCGTCGGTGGAGGAGACGACGGCGCCGATGATCAGCGCCTGCCGCCACTCCAGGCCGACGAGGTAGTGGGCGCCGGCGGCGGTGATGCCGACGGAGACGGCGACGCCGACGGTGGAGAGGACGACCGCGGCCGGCAGGGCCGGTTCGATCTCCTTCCACTTCGTGCCGAGACCGCCCTCGGCGAGGATGACGACGAGGGCCGCGTAGCCGATGACCTGGGTGAGTTCGGCGTTGTCGAAGGCGACGTTGCCGATGCCGTCCTGTCCGATGGCGACCCCGATGCCGAGGTACAGCAGCAGGCTGGGGAGCCCGCTCCGCGACGAGATCCGGACGGCGGCGACCGCGATCAGCAGCACGAGTGAGCTGATCAGCAGGAGTTCGTTGAGCTCGTGGACAGTCAGTGCACCGTTCCTTCCCCTCGCACGCGCCGGATCGTTCCTCCAGCCGCAGGTACTTCGTTACCTTACCTAATCTTTAACGCTTTCTTGACGCCTTCTTTGCGCTCCGGGGTCTTCGATGCGGTCATCTGTGCGGTTCCGGCCTGACACCGGGTCCAGGGCGCCCAGGCGCTGCGCCTAAGGTGGCTCCCGTACTCCAGGACCACCCTGCCCCTCGAAGGACAGCGATGCCCTCCAACACGACCGCGCCCCCCGCCAAGAAGAAAGGCAGGCGCGCCCGCCTGATCGTCCTGCTCCTGGTCCTTGCGCTGGTCGGGGCCGTCGCCTTCGGCGGCTGGTGGGGCGTCGGCACCGTCCGGGCCTCGTTCCCGCAGACCACCGGCGAGATCCGGATCGACTCGCTCTCCGGCGACGTCGAGGTGAAGCGGGACGCCAACGGCATCCCGCAGATCTACGCGGACAACGAGACCGACCTCTTCCGCGCGCAGGGCTACGTCCAGGCGCAGGACCGCTTCTACGAGATGGACGTCCGCCGGCACCTCACCGCCGGCCGCCTCTCCGAGATGTTCGGCGAGAGCCAGGTCGACACCGACGCCTTCCTGCGCACCCTCGGCTGGCGCCAGGTCGCACAGCAGGAGTACGACAAGGTCCTGTCGCCGGAGACGAAGAAGTACCTCCAGGCGTACGCGGAGGGCGTCAACGCCTACCTGAAGGACCGCGAGCCGAAGGACGTCTCCGTCGAGTACGCGGCGCTGGCCTTCACCAACGAGTACACGATCGAACCCTGGACCCCGGTCGACTCGGTCGCCTGGCTCAAGGCCATGGCCTGGGACCTGCGCGGCAACATGCAGGACGAGATCGACCGCTCGCTGCTCACCAGCCGGCTGAGCGCGGCCCAGATCGAGCAGCTCTACCCCGCGTACCCGTACGGGCTCCACCAGCCGATCCTCGACCGCGGCACGGTCGACCCGGTGACGCGGAAGTTCGACCCGAAGGCCGGCAAGGGCCAGGGCTCCGACGGTGGCACGGGTACGGGCGGCGGCGACGGCTCCGGCGGCGCGAGCGCCCAGCTCGCCGCGCTCTCCGGCCTCTCCGACGTCCTCGACTCCGTCCCGGCGCTGCTCGGCCCCAACGGCAACGGCATCGGCTCCAACTCGTGGGTCGTCTCGGGCGCCCTCACCACCTCCGGCAAGCCGCTGCTCGCCAACGACCCGCACCTCGCGCCGATGCTGCCGTCCCTCTGGTACCAGATGGGCCTGCACTGCCGCTCGGTCTCCGCGACCTGCCGCTACGACGTCGCCGGCTACACCTTCTCCGGCATGCCCGGCGTGATCATCGGCCACAACGACTCCATCGCCTGGGGCCTCACCAACCTCGGCGCCGACGTCACCGACCTCTACCTGGAGAAGATCAGCCCCGAGGGCTACCTGGTCGACGGCAAGGTCAAGCCGTTCGACACCCGCGAGGAGGTCATCAAGGTCGCCGGCGGCGCGGACCGGCCCATCACCGTCCGCTCCACCGACCGCGGCCCGCTGGTCTCCGACCGCTCCGCCGAACTGGAGAAGGTCGGCCAGAAGGCCCCCGTCGGCAACGCCGCCCCCGACCGCGGCACCGGCTACGGCGTCTCCCTCCAGTGGACCGCCCTCCAGCCCGGCAAGTCGATGGACGCGATCTTCGCGATCGACCGCGCCCAGAACTTCCAGGACTTCCGCAACGCCGCCAAGAACTTCGAGGTCCCCTCGCAGAACCTGGTCTACGCCGACACCGAGGGCCACATCGGCTACCAGTCCCCGGGCAAGATCCCGCGCCGCGCCAAGGGCGACGGCACCCTGCCCGCGCCCGGCTGGGACTCCTCGTACCGCTGGAAGGGCTACATCCCCTTCGAGCAGCTGCCGTACGAGTACGACCCCGAGCGCGGCTACATCGTCACCGCCAACCAGGCCGTGATCTCGCCCGAGCAGTACGACGACCTGCTCACCAAGGACTGGGGATACGGCTCCCGCAGCCAGCGGATCAACGACCTCATCGAGTCGAAGACCAAGGACGGCGGCAAGATCTCGCCGGACGACATGCGGACCATGCAGACCGACAACCGCAGCGAGATCGCCACCCTGCTCAACCCGCTGCTGCTGAAGGTCGACATCTCCGACCCGTACGTCCGCGAGGCGCAGAAGCTCCTGGAGGGCTGGGACTACACGCAGGAGCCCGACTCGGCCGCCGCCGCGTACTTCAACGCGGTCTGGCGCAACGTCCTCAAGCTCTCCTTCGGCGACAAGCTGCCCAAGGAGGTGCGCGCCGAGGGCGACTGCGTCATGGTCCGCCCGGTCGACGCCACCGGCCCGGTCGACGAGCAGAACAAGCTGGTCCGCGAGTGCGGCGAGCGCGACGCCGACTCGGCCCAGCCGGACGGCGGCGACCGCTGGTACGAGGTGGTCCGCCCGCTGCTCAAGCAGGAGAAGAGCGAGTGGTGGAAGACCCCCGCCACCCGCACCGACCCGGCCACCGAGACCCGTGACCAGCTGCTCGCCCGCGCCATGAAGGACGCCCGCTGGGAGCTGACCGCCAAGCTCGGCAAGGACGTCTCCACCTGGAGCTGGGGCCGGCTGCACCAGCTGACCCTGAAGAACCAGACCCTCGGCACCGCCGGCCCCGGCGTGGTGCAGCAGCTGCTCAACCGAGGCCCGTGGAACCTGGGCGGCGGCGAGGCCGCGGTCGACGCGACCGGCTGGAACGCGGCCGGCGGCTACGAGGTCATCTGGGTGCCGTCGATGCGGATGGTCGTCAACGTCGGCGACTGGGACAGGTCCCGCTGGATCAACCTGACCGGCGCCTCCGGCCACGCCTTCCACGACAACTACACGGACCAGACGGACGCCTGGGCCAAGGGCGAGCTGTACGACTGGGCCTACGGCAAGGCGGCGGTCGACGCGGCGGCGAAGGACACGCTGACGCTCAGGCCGTGATCAGGAACGGCCGAATCGGGTCACTCCGGCCGGGGTGACCACCGCGTGCACGGGGTGGTCGTGCGGTTCCTCCGGGACCCGCGCGACCACCTCGTCCGCGTAGAGGAGCACCACCAGGGACGGGTCCTTCCCGGCGCGGGCGAGCCGGGCGAGGACCCGGTCGTACGAGCCGCCGCCCCGGCCGAGCCGCATGCCGCGCGCGTCCACCGCGAGTCCCGGCAGCAGCACCGCGTCCGCCGTGCACACGGCGTCCGGGCCGAGCCGCGGACCGGTCGGCTCCAGCAGGCCGCGGCCGGCCTTCGCGAGCGTCTCCCGGCCCTCGTACGCGGCCCAGTCCAGGTCGTTGTCGGGCAGCAGCACCGGCAGCAGGACCCGCACCCCGCGCGCGTGGAGGGCGTCGAGCAGCACGCGCGTGCCGGGTTCGCGGCCGACCGAGACGTACGCGGCGACGGTGGCGGCACCGGCCAGCTCGGGCAGTTCGAGGCCGTGCCCGGCCAGCGCCCCGGCCGTCTCGGCGAGGACGTCGGGACCGAGGGCGGCGCGGGCGTCGAGCAGCCGGCGGCGCAGGAGGGCTTTTTCGGACAAGTCAGGATTCTCTTTCTGTACCGGGGATCCCAGGAAAACTCTCGTAACAGCCTTTATGGGGAGAAAGTTAATCGGAGCCACATCTTTCTCTCATTCCCTAACGGTTAAGGTGCCTGCATGAATCAGTCGTTCCCCCGCCTCGGCCGGATCAGCAAGGCCGTCATCCCGGCCGCCGGCCTCGGCACCCGCTTCCTGCCGGCGACGAAGGCGACGCCGAAGGAGATGCTGCCGGTCGTCGACAAGCCGGCGATCCAGTACGTCGTCGAGGAGGCCGTCGCCGCCGGGCTCTCCGACGTGCTCATGATCACCGGCCGGAACAAGCGTCCGCTGGAGGACCACTTCGACCGGAACTACGAGCTGGAGGAGGCGCTGAGCCGCAAGGGCGACGACGAACGCCTCTCCAAGGTGCGGGAGTCGAACGACCTCGCCACCATGCACTACGTGCGCCAGGGCGCCCCGCGCGGCCTCGGCCACGCGGTGCTGTGCGCGGCCCCGCACGTCGGCGACCAGCCCTTCGCGGTCCTCCTCGGCGACGACCTGATCGACCCGCGCGACCCCCTCCTCGCGCGGATGGTCGAGGTCCAGGAGCGCGAGGGCGGCAGCGTCATCGCGCTGATGGAGGTCGAGCCCTCGCAGATCCATCTGTACGGCTGCGCGGCGGTCGAGGCGACCGTCGACGGCGACGTGGTGCGCGTGACGGACCTGGTGGAGAAGCCGGAGCCGGCCGAGGCGCCCAGCAACTACGCGATCATCGGCCGCTATGTGCTCGACCCGGCGGTCTTCGAGACGCTGCGGGAGACCGAGCCCGGCCGGGGCGGCGAGATCCAGCTGACCGACGCCCTGCAGAAGCTGGCGAGCGACGAGAAGCTCGGCGGTCCGGTGCACGGCGTGGTCTTCAAGGGCCGCCGCTATGACACCGGCGACCGCGGCGACTATCTGCGTGCCATTGTCAGACTCGCGTGCGAACGTGAAGATCTGGGACCGGACTTCCGGGCCTGGCTCCGGAGATACGTCAGCGAGGAGATGTAGGACCTTGAGCAGCGACACGGCACCGTCCCAGGACCCCCAGGACCACGGCACCGGTCACGGCCACGGGCCCGGCGACCCCTGCGCGGGGCCGGACCGCACGGGCCTGTGGTCGGTCGACGAGCACCTGGCCGACATCCTGGCGACCGTCCGCCCCCTGGACCCGATCGAGCTCCAGCTGCTCGACGCGCAGGGCTGCGTCCTCGTCGAGGACGTGACGGTGCCGGCGGCGCTGCCGCCCTTCGACAACAGCTCCATGGACGGGTACGCGGTCCGGGTCGCCGACGTCGCGGGCGCGACCGAGGAGTACCCCGCCGTCCTCACCGTCGTCGGCGACGTCGCCGCGGGCGCCGGCGGCCTGCCCGAGGTCGGCCCCGGCCAGGCCGCCCGGATCATGACCGGCGCCCCGCTGCCGCCCGGCGCCGAGGCCGTCGTCCCGGTCGAGTGGACCGACGGCGGCACCGGCGAGGGCGCGGCCACCGGCATGCGGGCCGCGAGCGCCGCCCCGGAGGGCGCCGCCGGCGAGGTGCGGGTGCACCGCGCGGCCGAGGCCGGCGCCCACGTCCGCCGGGCGGGCAGCGACGTACGGGCCGGCGAGCTCGCCCTCGCGGCCGGGACGGTCCTCGGCCCGCCGCAGCTCGGACTGCTCGCCGCCATCGGCCGGGGCACGGTCACCGTCCGGCCCCGCCCGCGCGTCGTGGTCCTCTCCACCGGCAGCGAACTCGTCCAGCCCGGCGAGGAACTGGGCCCCGGTCAGATCCACGACTCCAACAGCTTCGCGCTGGCCGCCGCCGCCCGGGACGCGGGCGCGCTCGCCTACCGGGTCGGCGCCGTCGCCGACGACGCCGAGTCGCTCCGCGCCACCATCGAGGACCAGCTGATCCGGGCCGACCTCCTCGTCACCACCGGCGGCGTCAGCGTCGGCGCCTACGACGTGGTGAAGGAGGCCCTGACCGCCGACGGACAGGTCGACTTCCGCAAGCTGGCCATGCAGCCGGGCAAGCCGCAGGGCTTCGGCGCGATCGGCCCCGAGCAGATCCCGCTGCTCGCCCTGCCGGGCAACCCGGTCTCCTCGTACGTCTCCTTCGAGCTCTTCGTCCGGCCCGCGATCCGCGCCCTGATGGGCCTCGACGACCTGCACCGCCCGGTCGTCCGCGCCACCCTGAAGGCCGACGCCCCGCTCACCTCCCCGGCCGGCCGCCGCCAGTACCTCCGGGGGACGTACGACGCCGAGTCCGGCACCGTCACCCCCGTGGGCGGTGCCGGCTCCCACCTGATCGCCGCCCTCGCCCACGCGGACTGCCTGCTCGTGGTCCCGGAGGACCGCACGGGCGCCGACCCGGGCGAGGAGCTGGACGTGGTCCTCCTCGGCTGAGGGGGCCAGGGCGGGGGTACGGTGTGTCGTCCCACACAGCGACCGGGAGTGTCACGGCCATGAGCACGCAGCAAGGTCTCACCCACATCGACGAGGCGGGCGCCGCCCGCATGGTCGACGTATCGGCGAAGGACGTCACGTCCCGCACGGCGCGCGCCAGCGGGCGGGTCCTCGTCTCGCCGCGCGTGATCGAGCTGCTGCGCGGCGAGGGCGTGCCGAAGGGCGACGCGCTGGCCACCGCGCGGATCGCCGGGATCATGGGCGCCAAGAAGACCCCGGACCTCATCCCGCTCTGCCACCCGCTGGCCGTCTCCGGGGTGACGCTCGACCTCACGGTCGCGGACGACGCCGTCGAGATCCTCGCGACGGTGAGGACAACCGACCGCACGGGCGTCGAGATGGAGGCGCTGACCGCCGTGTCGGTGGCCGCGCTGACGGTCGTGGACATGGTCAAGGCGGTCGACAAGGGCGCGGTCATCTCCGACGTCCGGGTCGAGGAGAAGACCGGCGGCAAGTCGGGCCACTGGACCCGGGACGACGCGTGACGCGCGGCGGCCGGGTCGCGGGCGTCCACGAGGCCCACGGCGGCTCTTCGACCGCTCCGTACGCGGCGCTCGTCGTCACCGCCTCCAACCGGGCCTCCGCCGGGATCTACGAGGACAAGGGCGGCCCGCTGATCGCCGAAGGGCTGCGCGCCATGGGCTTCGCGGTCGACGGCCCGCAGGTCGTCCCCGACGGGGCCCCCGTCGAGGCGGCGCTGCGGGCCGGGATCGCCGCCGGGTACGACGTGATCCTCACGACCGGCGGCACCGGCATCTCGCCGACCGACGAGACCCCCGAGGTCACCGCCCGGGTCCTGGAGCGGCACATCCCCGGCATCCCGGAGGCGATCCGGGCGTACGGCCGGGAGAAGGTGCCGACGGCGGCGCTCTCGCGCGGCCTCGCCGGCGTCGCGGGCGCCACCCTGATCGTGAACCTGCCGGGGTCGACCGGCGGGGTACGGGACGGGCTCGCCGTCCTGGAACCGCTGCTGCGGCACGCCGTGGACCAGATCCGCGGCGGCGACCACCCGAGACCGGCGGAAGCGGGCCCGGCCTCATGACCACGCCCTGGCCGGTCGTCCTCGTCGACGGAGACGTGCTGCTCCGCCCGATAAGGATGCGCGACCAGCGGGAATGGCGGGAGGTGAACCGCCGCAACCGCGAGTGGCTGCGCCCCTGGGAGGCGACGGTGCCGCCGCCCGCGCCGGGCATGCCGCCCGCGCAGCGCCCCACGTACCGTCAGATGGTGCGCCACCTGCGGTCGGAGGCGAACCACGGGCGGATGCTGCCGTTCGTCATCGAGTACCAGGGGCGGATGGCCGGGCAGCTGACGGTCGCCGGGATCACCTGGGGCTCGATGTGCTCGGGGCACGTGGGCTACTGGGTGGACAGCGCGGTGGCCGGCCGCGGGGTGATGCCGACGGCGGTCGCGCTCGCCGTCGACCACTGCTTCCGGACCGTGGGGCTGCACCGCATGGAGGTGTGCATCCGGCCCGAGAACGGCCCCTCCCGCCGGGTGGTGGAGAAACTCGGTTTCCGGGAAGAGGGGTTGCGCCCGCGCTATCTGCACATCGACGGGGCCTGGCGGGACCATCTGGTGTTCGCGCTGACGGCGGAGGAGATTCCGGAGGGACTGCTGGCCCGCTGGCACCGCACCCGGCGCCGGGATGCCGCTTAGCTCTCCCCGCCCCGCTATTCACATAACTGTTCGAATTCCAGTGGCATATGAACACCGATCGATCTGAACAATCACAAAAAAGTTCAGTGATATCAGCCAGATCGTGCGACACACCGGGCCAATTGGCCGATGCCCCGTCGCGAACCCCTCTACCGTGTGAGGCGTGAGCAGCAGCGGCCTCATCTACGCAGTCATCGTCGGGGCCTGGGCCGCCTACTTGGTGCCGATGTGGCTCCGCAGGCAGGACGAGCTGAACGAAGCCCGTCCGACGGAACGCTTCAGCACCGCCATCCGGCTGCTGTCCGGACGGGCGGGCATGGAGCGCCGGTACGCCAAGGAGCTTCGCGAGCGGGACCGTACGGCCCTGGAGGCGGCGCCCGACGTGGACCCGGACGCGGCGACCCAGCCCGTGAGAAAGGTCGAGTGACGGGCGCTGACACCGCCCCCCCCCCCGACACAGGCG
>NZ_JBHYKM010000016.1:91273-91652 GCF_042741435.1 Streptomyces sp. NPDC058955
GGGGGGGGGGGGGGGCGCCTGGGGGGGGCTGTGCCCGTGTGTGGGGGGGGGGGGGCGCGGGCGGCGGGGGGGGGGCGCGCCCCGGGGGGCCCGCGCGCGCGCCCCCTCCCCTTCGCCCCCCCCCCCACGTCCGGGCCTTCTCCGCGCCTCCGGCCAGGACCGAGGCGCGCCTCGAACTCCCCGAGCCCGAACCCGAGCCCCGTCCGGAGCCGGACCGCCGGCCCGAGCGCGACGAACCGGCGCCCGCCGCGGCCGCCCGGCCGGCCGCCGGCGGCGCCGCCGAGCGCGCCCGCCGCGGCAAGGCCCGGGCCCGCCGCCGGCGCACCACGATGCTGCTCTTCTCCGCCTTCCCCCTCGGCGCCGTGGGCGCCGCCGTCGG
>NZ_JBHYKM010000017.1:0-36000 GCF_042741435.1 Streptomyces sp. NPDC058955
GTCCGCGGGGGCTTCGGTGACCGTCGTCCCGCCGCTCGTGCCCGCGACCGGCGGGTACGCCGCGGCGGCGCCTCCGCCCCCCGCGCCCCCCACCCCCCTGGAGTTCGTCGACGGAGCCCGCGAAGCCCTGCTGGCCGGCGCCATGCGGGCGGACACCGCACGCGTCGCGCACTCGGTCTCGGACTTCTTCGGCGACCGCTCCGAGGCGGCCCGCCGGCTGCACGGCGCCCTGCTCGCCCCGGAGGACGTACCCGATCCGCCGCTCACGGAGGAGAGCCTGCCGTTCGTCCGCGTCGAACTGGCGATCCTCCGCGCCCTGTCCGGGCCCTATCTGCGCCGCGCCCACCGGATCAGCACCGCCCTGTCGGGCGGTCCGCCGGGAGAGTCGCTCATGCCCGGCACCGCGCGATTGGTCCACGATATCCGCGATACCCCCGTACATCCCGACACGGACGGCTCTCCCATGACCGAGGACACCACCACCCGTCAGCCTGAGCGCGAGGAAGGGGGCGTCCAGCGGGCCCCGGTCCCGCACCCCTCCGGCACGCCGACCCCGGCCTCCGGCACCCCGATCCCCGCCTCCGCCACCGGGTCGATCCCGGTCCCGGCCCGGCCGCGTCCCTCCGTACCCGCCGTCTGGGGCAACGTCCCCCCGATCAACCCCAACTTCGTGGGCCGGGAGGACCTGCTCACGCAGATCCGGGACCAGCTGCTGACCGGCGACACCTCGGCCGTGCTCCCGCACACCCTGCACGGCATGGGCGGCGTCGGGAAGTCGCAGATCGCCATCGAGTACGTCTACCGGTACGCCGCCGACTACGACGTCGTCTGGTGGATCCCCTCCGAGCAGCCGACGATGATCCTCACCGCCCTCACCGAACTCGCCCAGCGGATGGGCCTGAACGTGGGCGACGAGGCCAACCGGGCCGTCCCCGCCGTCCGCGAGGCGCTGCGCCGCGGCGAGCCGTACGACCGCTGGCTGCTGGTCTTCGACAACGCGGAGAACGTGGAGGCCGTGCGCCCCTACTTCCCCACCGGCGGCACCGGGAAGATCCTCATCACCTCCCGCAACCAGGAGTGGGACCGGGTCGCCCGCACCCTCTCCGTGGACGTCTTCACCCGCGAGGAGAGCAAGGCGCTGCTCCGCCGCCGCGCCCGCGACCTCAGCGACTCCGACGCCGACCGGCTGGCCGAGGCCCTCGGCGACCTGCCGCTCGCCATCGAGCAGGCGGCGGCCTGGCAGGCCGTCACCGGCATGACCGTCCCCGACTACCTGCGGCTGATCAACGAGAAGATCGCCGAGCTGATGCTCGAACTCGTCCCCTCCCCCGACTACCCGATGTCGGTGGCCGCCGCCTGGGACGTCTCGCTGCGCCAGCTGGAGCAGCGCAACCCGTCCGCGCTCCAACTCCTCCAGGTCTGCTCCTTCTTCGCCCCCGAGCCGATCTCCCGCTCGCTCTTCAACAACGCGCGGACCACCACCATCGCCCCCGAACTCGACGAGGCCCTGCGGCACCCGATCAAACTCGGCCGCGCCATCCGCGAGATCAACATCTACGCCCTGGCCCGGATCGAGCACCGGCACGACACCATCCAGCTGCACCGCCTGGTCCAGGCCGTGCTGGTCAACCGCATGTCCCCGCAGCAGCAGGCCGACATGCGGCACGGCGCCCATCTGCTGCTCGCCGACGCCAACCCCGGCGGCCCCAGCACCCGCGCGCTCTGGCCGCGCTACCAGGAGCTGCTGCCGCACGTGGTGGTCTCCCGGACCGTCGAGTGCGAGTCCCCGTGGGCGCGCCGCCTCATCCGCGAGATGGCCGAGTTCCTGTACGCCTGGGGCGACCACGCGGGCTCCGCCCGGATGGCCCGCGAGGCGCTGGAGATCTGGACGGAGAAGTTCGGCGCCGAGGACCAGCTCACGCTGGAGATGGCGAAGTGGCTGGCCTTCATCCTCCGGGTGCTCGGCGAGTACGAGGAGGCCGCGGCGATGATGGAGCACACCGCCGACGTCTACCTGCGGACCGCGGGCGAGGACGACGAGGGCACCCTCGACGCCCTCATCCAGCACACCAGCGGGCTGCGGCTGCGGGCCGAGATGGCCCGGGGCCTGGAGATCAACCGGCAGGTGTACGACCGCGCGCTGCGGGCCTTCGGCGAGGACGACCCGGCCACCCTCCGCGCCGCCCACAGCCTCGGCGTCGGCCTGCGGCTCATGGGCCTCTACCGGGAGGCCCGGGAGTACGACACGGAGACCGCCCGGCTGCGCGCGCTCGCCCTCGGCGACGACCACGTCGAGACCCTGAACACCCTCGTCGGCCTGGCCATCGACATCCGCGAGACCGGCGACTACCTGGAGGCCGTCGCCCACCTGGAGGACGTCTACAGCCGCTACCTCACCACCTTCGGCGAGGACAACCACCGCACCCTCGGCTGCGCCCGCGTCCTCTCCGTCTCCCGGCGCCGCGCGGGCGACCACGAGGGGGCGCTGGCACTGTGCGAGATGGCCTGGTCGACGTTCGAGGGCCGGTACGGCGCCGACCACCCGGACGCGGTGGCCTGCGCCGCCAACCTCGTGGTGGACCTGCGCCAGGACGGGCAGCTGCGCCGGTCCCGGGAGCTGGGCGAGGCGACGCTGGGGCGGTACGCGGCGCAGCTCGGCGCCGGCCACCCGTACACCCTCTCCGCCCGGGTCAACCTGGCGATCACCCTGCGCCACCTGGGCGACCTGGACGCCGCCCGGAACCACGTCGAGGTGGCGTGGCCGGGACTGCGGGAGTCGCTGGGCGGCGACCACGTCCTCACCCTGACGGCGGCGATCGGCGTCGCCAGCCAGTACGCGGCCGACGGACGGCACGAGGAGGCCCTGGAGCTGGACCGGCGGACCCTGGAGGCGCTGGCCCGCGACTTCGGCGAGGACCACCCGACGACGCTGGCCTGCGCGACCAACGTGGTCCTGGACCTGCGGGCGCTGGACCGGGCAGCGGAGGCCACCGCCCTGCACACCGACACCCTGGCGGCCTTCCGCAGCCGGCTCGGCGAGGACCACCCGGCGACCGCGGCCTCCGCCGCCGGCCGGCGGGCCGACGTCGACATCGCGCCCGTCCCCTTCTAGGCCGGGCGGGGCGGTTCCGCCGTGCTGCCGTGCCGCCGTCAGGGTGTGGCCTCCGCGTCGGCGGCGACCGGTGGCGCGGAGCCCTGCCCGGGCCGGCCGGCCGGCACCTTCCCGCCGGCCGCCGGGAAGGGCGGCGTCGCGTCCGGGTGGCGCAGCACCCGGATCAGCGGCCCGGTGGCGGCCGTGGTCAGCAGCGCCATCACGACCAGCAGCGCGTAGAGCCGGGGGCCGATCACCCCGGCCTGGAGGCCGACGTTGAGCACGATCAGCTCGGTCAGGCCCCGGGTGTTGAGCAGGACGCCGATCAGCAGGGCGTCCCGCCAGGGCCGGCGGGCGGCGCGCGCCGAGACCGCCCCCGCCCCCACCTTGCCCACCACCGCCGCGGCACAGATCACCGCGAGGACCAGCAGGTCGGAGGCGCGCAGCCCGCCGAGCACCACGGCCGTCCCGGAGATCGCGAAGAACATCGGCAGCAGCAGCCCGCCGATGTCCTGGAGCGGGCCGAGGAGCCGGGCGTCCGGGGAGCCGTCGGGCAGCCGGGGCATGACGAGCCCGGCGAGCAGCGCGCCGAAGATGACGTGCAGGCCGAGCGCGCTGGTGGCCCAGGCGGAGGCGAGGGCGAGGGTGACGGCGAGCGGGACGCGGCCCGCCGCGCCGCCCGGCCGCCGGAACCAGCGGGCCAGCAGGGGCCGTACGGCGAGGAGCATGACCAGGACGTAGCCGGCCAGCAGGACGGCCTTGACCGCCCACGCGCGGGCCGAGCCGTGCGCGCCGCCGACCAGGACGACGGCGAGCACCGGCCAGCTCAGGGCGTCGATGACACCGGCCGCGGCCATGGCGATGGTGCCCGGTCCGGTCCGGGCGATCCCCTGGTCCCTGATGATGCTGGCCAGGACCGGCACGGCCGTGATGGAGAGCGCGACCGCCATGTAGAGGACGAAGGTGGAGTCGACCGGGCGGCCGCCGTTGACCTCGCGGAAGGCTTCCGGGAGGGCCAGGACGATGCCGGCGCCGAGCAGCATGGGGAGGGCGAAACCGGTCACCGAGACGGCGGTGACGGCCTTCTGGTGGCGGAGCAGCCCGAGGTCGAGCTCGTAGCCGACGGCGAAGAGGAAGAAGACCAGGGCGACTTGGGCCAGCGAGGTGAGGACGGGCTGGATCTGCTCCGGGAAGAGCTTCTCGTACACCCCGCCGGGGAGCAGGCCGAGCAGGCTCGGGCCGAGCGCGATCCCCGCGAACAGCTGGCCGATGACGGGGGGTTGGCCGAGCCTCCGGGCCAGTGCGCCGGCGGCGTGGGAGGCCGCGATCACCACGGCGAGAGCCGCGACGACATGCGTGACGACGGAGTCCATGCTCACCGGCACACCCCTTCCGGGGCGTGCGCGGCCGTGCGCCACTCCCCTGCTCAGTGTAGGCGCCGGGGCAGCAAGTGCCCTATCGTGAAAGGCATTTGGCGTATGCCACCGCGGACGGGGGTCAGCAGTGACGACGGTGCTTCTCGTACACGGCACGGGGGTGCGCGAGCCCGGGTACTCCGAGGGTCTGGAGCGGGTGCGGGCCGGACTGGGGCCGGCCCGGCCCGACGTCACCGTGACTCCCTGCTACTGGGGCGGACGGGCGGGCTCCGCGCTGCGCTCCGGGGGCCTGTCGGTGCCGGGGTACGGGACCGGGCGCGACGTCGCGGACCCGGGCGCCCGGGGGACGGACGGCGGCGCCGACGAGGACGTCGAGCTGTGGGGGCTGCTCTATCTCGATCCCCTGCTCGAACTGCGGCTGCTCGCCGCGGAGTCCGGCGGCCGTACGGAGCTGGCGCCGGGCGCCGTGCCGCCCGGCGAGGCGCTCGCCGCGGCGGCCCTGGCGCTCGGCGGGGACGAGCCGCTGCGGGGACTGCTCGACTCAGCCGGGATCGGCGGGGAGTTCGCCGCCGCGGTGGCCGCCGTCGTCACCTCGCCGGACGGCCGGGACTTCCTGCGCTCGCCCGCCGCCGCCGCCGGACCGGACGTCCTGGCCCGGGCGTTCGCCGCCGAGGCGGTACGCCGCCGCACCGACCGCGGCGGATCCGCGGCGGCCTTCGACGGGACCGCCCGCGACGGGGCCGTCGAGCGGATCACCGCCCTGCTCACCGCCGCCCTCCCCGGCGCCGGCAGCCACCGGGGACCGGTGACCCGGGGGGTGAAGCGGCTCGCCGGGCGGCTGGCGCTCGGCCTGGCCTCCGCGCAGGCGGTGAAGCGGCGGTCCGCCCTCACCGACGCCGCCCACCCGGCGGCCGGCGACGTCCTGCTCTATCTGGCCCGGGGCGGCGCGATCCGCGAGATCGTGGCGGAGGCGGTGCGGGCCGCCGAACCGCCGGTGGTGCTCCTCGCGCACAGCCTCGGCGGCATCGCCTGCCTGGACCTGCTGGTGGAACGGGCGCTGCCGGAGGTCGAACTGCTGGTGACGGTCGGCTCGCAGGCGCCGTTCCTGTACGAGCTGGGGGCGCTGCCGAGCCTGGAGCACGGCCGGCCGCTGCCCGCCCACGTACCGCGCTGGATCAACGTGTACGACCCCCGGGACCTGCTCGGCTACGTCGGCGCCGGGGTCTTCCCCGGGCGGGTCGAGGACGTCGCCGTGGACGGCCGGCAGCCATTCCCGCTCGCGCACAGCGCCTACTGGGGCAATCCCGAGCTGTACCGGCTCCTCGCGGCGGAGCTGCCGTGACCGGGGCGCGCCCGGAGCGGACCCACGCGGTCGTCGTCGGCGCGGAGCGGTACGCGGCCGGCCCGTCCTGGGACCTGCCGGGGCCCGCCGCCGACGCCCGCCGCTTCACCGCCTGGCTGCGCGGGCGCGGGGTGCCCGCGGCGCACATCTCGCTGCTCCTGGCACCGCTGCCGGGGGCGGGCGGGCCGGAGGTGGACGTACCGGAGGGGCCCGCCGGGCGGGAGGCCGTGCAGGAGGTGCTGACCCGGCGGCTGCCCGCCCTGGAGGGCGACCTGCTGTGGGTGTTCTGGGGCGGGCACGGGGTCACCGACCCGCAGGGGCACCGGCGGCTCTTCTACGCGGACGCCGGGCCGGACGACCGGCGCAACCTCGACCTGGACGCCTGGCTGACCGCCTTCTCCACCGACCTCGTGCCCGGCTTCCGGCGGCAGATCTGGCTGGTGGACTCCTGCCAGACCTTCGTCGAGGACCTGATGCTCGCCCGCTCGCTGCCCCAGGAACTCCCGCCCGGCGGCGACCGGTTGCCGGGCCGGGAGCAGTTCGTGCTGCTGGCCTCCGGGCGGGGGCAGCGGGCGGCCAACGATCCGGTGCGGCAGACGGGGGCGTTCTCCCGGGCCGTGCTGGCGGCGCTGGCCGCGCCGGACGGCGCGGGCGCCTGGCCGCCGGACATGGCGGCGCTCGCGGACACCGTGCTGCGGGAGTTCACCGGCGGCGGCCAGCGGCCGACCTCGCTCTGGCACCGGTCCTGGGCGGGCGACGAGCACCGCTTCGACGGCTCCCCCGGCCCGGCCGCGCCCGCCGCGCCGGCCGTGCCCGCGCCGCGGCGGGCCGTGGAGGAGCCGGTGACGGACGCGGGCCTGGCCCAGCTGATCGGCCTGCTGGCCGGCTGGCCGGGCATGACGGACCAGAACCAGCGGCAGCTCGTCCTCGGGATGCTCCCCGCCGACCTGGCCGGGTCCGTCCCCCGACACGGGGCGGCCCGGCCCGACATCATCAGCATCGTGCGGAGCTGCCGGCGCCATCCGGGCGGCCTGCGGGCCCTCGTCGACGCCCTCACCCTGCTCGAACCGGGCTCGCGGGAGCAGCTCCTGCTCGCGGAGTGGGCGGAGTGCTGGCTGGGGCCCGAACCAGGGGGCGCACCCGCCTGATCACGCCCTTCCGGAACCCCCTGGGCTGCGTCATCATGAAAGGCCAACGGGGTTCAGGGCAGGGCAAGGGGGATGTCGATGCACACGTCCGACGCCTACACGGGGCCGGAGCGCACGGCACACGAGCACACGGCACACGCGCACACGGAAGCGGAGCGGACGGCGCCCGCGTACCTGGGATCGGAGCTGGTCGATCTCAGCGACGTCCCGCTGTCCGCCCTCAGGTCCCGGCATCCGCGGCTGCACGCGGGTTCGCTGGAGCGGCTGCTCCGCCAGGTCGAGCGGCCGCGGGTGAACTTCGCCGGCGGGTCCGAGCCGCCCAAGCGGTTCGACTGACGGTCCGCCGGGAGGAGATCCGTGCAGACCGACGCAGGTCACCAGCCCGCCCGTGCCGCGCACCATCTCATCCCCTCGGCGCACTTCGACGCCCTGGCCGCCGGCCGGGGCGGCCCGGACACCGTCCGCTTCCTGCGGACGACCGAGTACAGCAGGCGGCTCCTGCTGCTCCGGGCGCTGCTCGACACGGCGGCGCGGACGCCCGGCGCGCTGGGGCCGCTGCCGTCCGTGGACAGCGCGTGGGCGGCGCTGACGGCCGCCCAGGAGGCGGCCCCGGAGGAGTTCCGGGAGCTGCTGCTCCATCCGCAGGTGGGCAGCTGGCTCGGCCACGGGCTGCGCCGGCTGCGGCACACCGCGTGGGGCGACGGGCCGCTCTGGGCCGACCTCGGGCAGGTGTACGCGCTCTGCGCCGCCGCCGCGCTGCGCGCCGGACTGCCGCTGTCCGCCACCGTGCCGCTGCGGGACGGTGCCGTGATGTTCCCGGGGCTCGGGCTGGCGGTGCTGCCGGGGCGACCGGCCCTGGGGACGGCGGAGGTGGCGGTGGCGGCGGGCCGGCTGACGGTCGAGCCGCACCGGGAGGCGGTGGGCCCGCCCGCCGCGCCGGGGGGTGACGCCCCGGGCTGGCTGGCGCTGCGCGGGCTGCACGCGCGCGTGGCGGGGCGGCCGGTGAGCTGCCGCCTGGACGATGTCGATCCCTACCGTGACCTGGGGGACCCGCTGCCGCCGGCCCGGCTCGCCCCGGAGGCGGCGGCCGACTGGCAGGAGGGGTTCGAGGGGGCCGTCGAGGTCCTGGAGGCGTGCGACCCGGAGGCGGCGGCGGCCCTCGTGGTGGGGTTACGGAGCCTGACGCCGGTGGACCCGTCGCCGACCGGGGTGGTGCTCAGCGCCTCGTCCGGCGACGCCTTCGGCGGTCTGCTGACCTCGCTGCCGCCGGACCCGGTGACCTTCGCGGTCACCCTGGTCCACGAGTTCCAGCACACCAAACTGGGCGCGCTGCTGCACCTGCTGACGCTGGAGCGGGACGGCGGCGAGGAGCGGCACCACGCCCCCTGGCGCGACGACCCGCGTCCGCTGAGCGGTCTGCTCCAGGGGGCGTACGCCTTCCTCGGCATCACCGACTTCTGGTCCCGCCGGCTGGACCGGATCCCGCCCGCCGAACGGGCCCCGGCCGAGTTCGAGTTCGCGCTCAGCCGACGGCAGACGCGGGAGGCGGTCGGGACCCTCGCCGCCGACCCCGCGCTCACCGCGCACGGGCGCCGTTTCGTGGCCGGCATGCGCGCCCGGCTGGACGCCTGGGAGACCGACGCCCGGGTCCGTCCGGAGGTCGACGCGTGGGCCGCGCTCGCCGCCGCCGACCACCGCGCCGAGTGGCGCATCCGGCATCTGGCGCCCGCGCCCGCCGACGTCCGGGCCCTGGCCGGGGCGTATCTCTCCGCCGTCCCGCCCCACCGGGTCGCGGCGCCCGCGCTCGCCCCGGATCCGACCGCCCGCTGGTCCCACACCCGCGTCCGGCTGATCCGCCACCTGCTGGACCCGTCCCCGGCGGGCGAGCCGCCCGCCCCGGCCGCGGACCACGCCCTGCTGGCCGGCGACCCCGCGGCCGCGACGGCCTACGCCCGGCTGCTGGCCGAGGACCCCGAGTCCCCGGCGGCGTGGACGGGCCTGGTCCTCGCCGTCACCACGGCCGCCCCGAAGGCCCGCGGCCTCCTCGACCGCCCGGAACTCCTCCGCCCCCTCCACCGGGAACTCCGCACGACCTCGCCCGACGCCCTCGCCCACTGGCTCGCGACCGCGCTGTGACGGGCCGGGACGTCCCGTGGCGGGGCGCCGTCAGGCGCTGAGGGCCTCGCGCAGGTGCTCGGCGAACTCCGCGGGGTGGGTGGTCAGGCCGGTGTGCCCGCCGGGGAAGTGCCGGAGCTCCACGCCGATCCGGTCGGCCAGGAACGCGGCCGTACGGTAGGGCAGTTCGCCGCGCGAATCCTCGCCGCCGACGAGCACGAGCCGGCCGGAGAGTGCTTCCAGCCGGTCGGCGTCCGGGGTGTGGGCCATGAAGCTCGGCACGATGCGCCCGACGAAGTACGGCAGGTCGGCCATGGTCCGTTCCAGCCGCGCGGCCGCCCGCGGCGGCAGTTCGGTGACGGTCCTCGGCCCGGCGGTGTCGTCCTCGCCCTCCTTCCGCAGCCCCTCGGCGAACACGCCCATCGCCGGCATGAGCCCCTGGGTCCTCAGCGTCTCCCGCACCCGGGCGACGAGGGCGCGGTGCACGGCGGCGTCCGGCAGGACCTCCACCACCGGCGGCTCGTGCGCGACGACCCGCTCGACGCGGTCGGGGCGGGTGGTGAGCAGGTGGAGCGCGGTGATCGCCCCCGAGCTGGCGCCGAACACCCGGGCGGGCTCGCCGGGCGACAGCTCGTCCAGCAGCCGCAGGGCGTCGTCGGCGTGCTCGGCCACCCGCTGCTCGGCCTCGGGGTCGTCCAGGGGGCTGCCGCCCATGCCGCGCGGGTCGTAGGAGACGACGGTGTGGTCGGCGGCGAACGCGTCGGCGACCTCCTCGACGGCGGCCGCGCCGCCCGCACCGCCGGGGATCAGCAGCAGGAGCGGGCCCCGGCCGCGCACCTCGTAGCGCAGGGTCGCGCCGGGCACGCGCAGGCTTCCGACGGTGGGCTCGGTCATCAGGAGTCTCCTTCTCGGGCGGTCGGCCAGTGCTCCAGGAGGGTGTGCAGGGCGTCGAGGGCGCGCTCCCAGGACTGCTGCGGCGTGCGCGCGTGGGCGAAGCCGCCCGCCGCCTCCAGGGCGACGAAGCCGTGGAAGGTGCTGCGCAGCAGCCGGACGGCGTCGGTCAGATCGGGCTCGGACAGCCGGTAGCCGCGCAGCATCCCGTACGTCAGCTCCACCGCGCGGCGCGGCCCCGGCGCCTCGGCCGCGAGCCGCGGGTCGATCTCGATCGCGGCCTGCGTCGCCGCGTAACGCCCCGGGTGCTCGTGGGCGTACGCGCGCCAGGCGTCGGCGAACGCCACCAGCGCGTCCTTCCCCGACAGCCCGGCCGTCGCCTCCGCGATGCGGATGGTCTTCTCGTCCGCCGCCAGCAGCGCGATCCGGCCGCGCAGGTCCTCCAGATTCCGCACATGCGCGTACAAGCTCGCGTCCTTCACCCCCAGCCGCCGCGCCACCCGCGCCATCGACACCCCCTCGAACCCGACCTCGTCCGCCACCTCACCCCCCGCGACGGTCACCCGCTCCGCCGTCAACCCGGCCCGCACCATCACCCTCACCCCTTCCTAGGACCCCTAGCCTAAACCTAGGACTCCTAGTTCCGCCACGCCAGACCCCGCGCGAACCACCCGGGTGCGGCCACCGAACGACGATTCCTCCCGATATGGCGACGCTTCAGACTGCCGGGACACGGGTCGGATGCGGTCCGTTCCGACGCTGCCCGTCGCCGACCACCCGCAGCGGTTCCGGCGCGCGCTCGTGATCCCGGCGGACAGCGCGGTCCGCGTCGCCTTCCGCGCGGACCGAGGCGTCCGGGTGGCTCCGGGCGTGTCGCTGCCGTGATGCGCGTCACGGCGGGTGCACCGTGGAAGCAAGAAGCCCGTGATCGCAGAGAAACCTTCCTGCGGCCACGGGCTGTGGTGGGGCGGGTGGGACTCGAACCCACGGCCGACGGATTATGAGTCCGCTGCTCTAACCGGCTGAGCTACCGCCCCTCGCGTCGACGCGCGTACAAGTGTGCGCGCCGTCCTGCCGCAGCATAGCCGCTCATACGATCTCCTGCTCCGGATGATCGGCACGACCGGGTCTGCTCGACCATGAAGACCGCGGCGGGGAACGGATGGTTCCCGGGAACGCGAAAAAGGACCCCTGAGGGTCCTTTTTCGATCTGCTCCCCCGACTGGACTCGAACCAGTAACCCTCCGGTTAACAGCCGAATGCTCTGCCAATTGAGCTACAGGGGATCGCGCTCCCCCGACTGGACTCGAACCAGTAACCTGCCGGTTAACAGCCGGCTGCTCTGCCAATTGAGCTACAGGGGATTGCTGCGGTGCACCGAACGGTCCTGCCCCGGTTGTCCCGGGCGGCGGGCGCTCGCTGCGAGACATACATTAGCGCAAGCAGGGGGGTGCTCCGCCAATCGGTATCCCCAGGACATCCCCAGGGCCCACCAGGGAAGGATCGCAGCGTGCGGTACAAGCTGACGTTCGTCGCGGGTCTCGCGCTCGGTTACGTGATCGGAACGCGCGCCGGGCGCGAGCGGTACGAGCGGATGAAGAAGGCCGCCAAGGACTTCGCGCAGAACCCGGCCGTGCGGAACGCGGCCGAGTCCGCCGCGCAGACCGGCCGGCAGTACGCCGGGAAGGCCGCGCACGTGGTCGGCGACAAGGTGGGCGACCACCTGCCGTCCTCCGTCACCGACCGGGTGTCCGCCCTGCGCGGACGCGCCCACGCCAACGGGCAGGTCAGCGAGGACGACGACTGGGGCACCAGCAACACCTGACCCGTCCCGGCCCCGCGTGCGGCAGAATCGGGTGTCATGGGGATAGTCGCCGGACTCGACAGCTCTTCGGACGCCACGCGCATCGTCGTCTGTGACACGGACACGGGCGCCGTACTGAGGCAGGGGCATGCCCCGCACCCGGTCGACGCCAAGGCCACCGACGTCGACCCGCAGGCATGGCTGCTCTCGCTCGGGGAGGCCGCGACCGGCGGTCTCCTCGAAGGCGTGGAGGCCATCGGCGTGTGCGCGCAGGCGCACGGCGTCGTGCCGCTCGACGCCCAGGGCGGCCTGGTGCGGCCCGCGCTGGTCGGCAACGACAAGCGGGCCCAGGTCGCCGCCGCCGACCTCGTCGACGCGCTCGGCGGGCGCGACGCCTGGGCCGAGGCCGTCGGCGCCGTCCCCCAGTCCGGCCTGCCGATCGCGAAGCTGCGCTGGCTGGCCCGCACCGAACCCGAGAACGCGCGGCGGACCGCCGCCGTCCTCCAGCCGCACGACTGGCTGGTCTGGCAGCTCCTCGGCCGGCCCGCCCGCCGCACCACCGACCGCGGCGCCGCCTCCGGCACCGGCTACTGGTCCGCCCGCACCGGCGCCTACCGCCCCGACCTCGTCGAGCTGGCGCTCGGGCAGGGCGTCGCGCTGCCCGAGGTGCTCGGTCCCGCCGAGCCCGCCGGCACCACCCCCGAGGGGCTGCTGATCTCCGCCGGCACCGGCGAGACCATGGCCGCCGCCTTCGGGCTCGGGCTCGGCGCCGGCGACGCCGTCGTCTCGCTCGGCGCCTCCGGCTCCGTCATGGCCGTCCACCACCAGGCCCTGGACCGGCCGGGCGCCGCCGTCACCTCGTACGCCGACGCCACCGGCATGCACCTGCCGGTCGTCTCCGTCACCAACGCGGTCCGGACCCTGCGCGGCACCGCCGAGATGCTGGGCGCGGAGTCGCTGGACGAACTCTCCGCGCTGGCCCTGAAGTCCACCCCCGGCTCCTCCGGTCTGGTGCTCCTCCCCTACCTGGAGGGCGAGCGGACCCCGCACCTGCCGCACACCGCCGGCACCCTCACCGGGCTGCGCCGCGAGGCGATGAAGCCCGAGCACCTGGCGCGGGCCGCCTTCGAGGGCATGCTGTGCGGCCTCGGCGACGCCCTGGACGTGGTGCGCGGCCGGGGCGTCGAGGTCCGGCGGATCTTCCTGCTCGGCGCGGCCGCCGCGCTGCCCGCCGTCCAGGCCCTGGCGCCCGCGCTGTTCGGCGCGCAGGTCGTCGTCCCCCAGCCGGCCGACTACGCGGCGCTGGGCGCGGCCCGGCAGGCCGCCTGGGCGCTGGGCGTGGCCCGCGGGACGCTCGCGCCGTCCGCTCCCCCGGCCTGGCAGGGCGCCGCCGCGCAGATCCTGGAGCCGGGCGACGAGCTGGCGGTGGGCCAGGCGGTGCGCCAGCAGTACGTGGCGGCGCGGGAGCAGATCCACCCGGGGGCGTTCGACGCCTGACACGCGCGAAAGGCGGTCGTAACGGTCCCGGCCTGAGGGCGATAGTGGGAACCGTGCTCATAAGACTTCTCCGAACCCATCTGCGGCCCTATCGAAAACCCATCGCCCTGCTCGTCCTGCTCCAGTTCCTGGCGACCTGCGCGAGCCTCTACCTGCCCACCCTGAACGCCGACATCATCGACGAGGGCGTCGTCAACGGGGACACGGGCTACATCCTGCGGTTCGGCGCGCTGATGATCGGCGTGTCCGTGGCGCAGGTGCTGTGCAACATCGGGGCCGTGTACTACGGCGCGCGGACCGCCGCCGCGGTCGGCCGGGACGTGCGCGCCGCCGTCTACGACCGGGTGCAGTCCTTCTCGGCGCGCGAGTTCGGGCAGTTCGGCGCGCCGTCGCTGATCACCCGGACGACGAACGACGTCCAGCAGGTCCAGATGCTGGTCCTGATGGCGTTCACCCTGATGGTCTCCGCGCCCATCATGTGCGTCGGCGGCATCGTGATGGCCCTCGGCCAGGACGTGCCGCTCTCCGGTGTGCTGCTCGCCGTGGTGCCGGTGCTCGGCATCTCGGTGTCGCTGATCGTGAAGCGGATGCGGCCGCTCTTCCGGACCATGCAGGAGCGCCTCGACACGGTGAACCGGGTGCTGCGCGAGCAGATCACCGGCAACCGGGTGATCCGCGCCTTCGTGAAGGACGGGTACGAGGAGGAGCGCTTCCGGGGCTCCAACGGCGAGCTGACCGACGTGTCGATGGCGACCGGCCGGCTGATGGCGCTGATGTTCCCGACGGTGATGACGGTCGTGAACGTGTCCAGCGTGGCCGTGGTCTGGTTCGGCGCGCACCGCATCGACAGCGGCGGGATGGAGATCGGCGCGCTGACCGCCTTCCTCGCCTATCTGATGCAGATCGTGATGGCGGTCATGATGGCCACCTTCATGTTCATGATGGTGCCGCGGGCCGAGGTCTGCGCCGAGCGGATCGAGGAGGTCCTGGGGACCTCGACGAGCGTGGTGCCGCCGGCCGAGCCGGTGACGGCCCTGGAGCGGCGCGGGCACCTGGAGGTCAGGGCGGCGGACTTCCGCTACCCGGGCGCCGAGGAGTCCGTGCTCCGGGACGTGGAGCTGGTGGCGCGGCCCGGTGAGACCACCGCGATCATCGGCTCGACCGGCTCCGGCAAGTCGACCCTGCTGGGCCTGGTGCCGCGGCTGTTCGACGTGACCGGCGGCGAGGTCCTGGTCGACGGGGTGGACGTGCGGAGGCTGGACCCGTCGCTGATGGCGCGGACGGTCGGGCTCGTCCCGCAGAAGCCGTACCTGTTCTCGGGGACGGTGGCGTCGAACCTGCGGTACGGCAATCCGGACGCGACCGACGAGGAGCTGTGGCACGCCCTGGAGGTGGCGCAGGCGGCCGACTTCGTCCGGACGCTGGAGCGCGGCCTGGAGGCGCCGGTGGCGCAGGGCGGCACCAATGTGTCGGGCGGTCAGCGGCAGCGGCTGGCGATCGCGCGGACGCTGGTGCAGCGGCCGGAGATCTACCTCTTCGACGACTCGTTCTCCGCGCTCGACTACGAGACGGACGCCCGGCTGCGGGCGGCGCTCGCGGAGGAGACCTCGGACGCGACCGTGGTGATCGTCGCCCAGCGGGTGTCGACCATCCGGGACGCCGACCGGATCGTGGTCCTCGACGAGGGCCGGGTCGTCGGCACCGGGCGCCACCACGAGCTGATGGCGGGGAACGAGACGTACCGGGAGATCGTGCTCTCCCAGCTGACCGAGGCGGAGGCAGCCTGATGGCCGGTCCTGGCGGACGCATGATGGCCGGGGGCGCCCCGGGTGAGCGGTCGATGGACTTCAAGGGGTCGTCGAAGCGGCTGCTGAGGCAGCTGGCGCCGGAGCGGACCGCGCTCTGGACGATGCTGCTCGCCGGCGTGCTGTCGGTGGCGGGCGCGGTGATCGGCCCCAAGATCCTCGGCCGGGCGACCGACCTGGTCTTCGCCGGCGTGGTCGGGCGGCAGATGCCCGAGGGCGTGACGAAGGCGCAGGCCCTGGAGAAGCTGCGGGCGGACGGCGACGGCGGGATGGCCGACATGCTGTCCGGGGTCGGCTTCACGCCCGGGCGGGGCATCGACTTCGGCGCGGTCGGCGAGGTGCTGCTGCTCGCGCTGGCGGTGTACGTGGCGGCGGGGCTGCTGATGCTGGTCTCCACCCGGATGTCGATCAAGGTGATCAACCGGACCGTGTACCGGATGCGCGAGGACGTCCAGACGAAGCTGGCGCGGCTGCCGCTGTCCTACTTCGACCGGGCCAAGCGCGGCGAGGTGCTGTCCCGGGCGACCAACGACATCGACAACATCTCGCAGACGCTCCAGCAGTCGATGGGCCAGCTCATCAACTCGCTGCTGACGATCGTCGGCGTGCTGGCGATGATGTTCTGGATCTCGCCGCTGCTCGCCCTGGTGGCGCTGGTGACGGTGCCGGTGTCGGTGGTGGTCGCGGCGCGGATCGGCAAGCGCTCGCAGCCGCACTTCGTGCAGCAGTGGAAGTCCACGGGCGCGCTCAACGCGCACGTGGAGGAGATGTACACCGGGCACACGCTGGTGAAGGTCTTCGGCCGGCAGGACGAGGCCGCGAAGGGCTTCCGGGAGCAGAACGAGGCGCTGTACGAGGCCGGTTTCCGGGCGCAGTTCAACAGCGGCGTCATGCAGCCGGTGATGTTCTTCGTCTCGAACCTCAACTACGTCCTGGTGGCGGTGGTCGGCGGTCTGCGGGTGGCGAGCGGCACGCTCTCCATCGGTGACGTGCAGGCGTTCATCCAGTACTCGCGCCAGTTCTCGATGCCGCTGACGCAGGTGGCGTCGATGGCGAACCTGGTGCAGTCGGGCATCGCCTCGGCGGAGCGGATCTTCGAGCTGCTCGACGCGGAGGAGCAGGAGCCGGACGCGCCGGTCTCCGAGAAGCCGCGCGACTTCAAGGGCAAGGTGGCCCTGGAGCACGTCTCCTTCCGCTACGAGGCCGACAAGCCGCTCATCGAGGACCTGTCGCTCACCGTGGAGCCGGGCCAGACGGTCGCGATCGTCGGTCCGACGGGCGCCGGCAAGACGACGCTGGTCAACCTCCTCATGCGGTTCTACGAGGTGACCGGCGGCCGGATCACGCTGGACGGCACGGACATCGCGTCGATGTCCCGGGAGGAGCTGCGGGCCGGGATCGGCATGGTCCTCCAGGACACCTGGCTCTTCGGCGGGACGATCGCCGACAACATCGCGTACGGCGCCACCCGCGAGGTGACCCGGGCGGAGGTCGAGGAGGCCGCGCGGGCGGCCCACGCCGACCGGTTCGTCCGCACCCTGCCGGAGGGGTACGACACGGTGGTCGACGACGACGGGGCGGCGGTCAGCGCGGGCGAGAAGCAGCTGATCACCATCGCCCGGGCGTTCCTGTCGGACCCGGTGATCCTGGTCCTCGACGAGGCGACCAGCTCGGTGGACACCCGGACCGAGGTGCTGATCCAGAAGGCGATGGCCCGGCTGGCCCAGGGCCGTACCTCCTTCGTGATCGCGCACCGGCTCTCCACCATCCGGGACGCGGACGTGATCCTGGTGATGGAGAACGGCTCGATCGTGGAGCAGGGCACGCACGAGGAGCTGCTGGTCGCGGGCGGGGCCTACGCCCGGCTGTACGCGGCGCAGTTCGCGGAGGCGGTCGCCGAGGTCGACTGACCGGGCGAGCGTGCGCAGGGCCCGTGCCGGACGTCGGCGCGGGCCCTGGGCCTAGTCCAGGTAGCCGCGCAGCTGGTCGGCGTAGGCGTGGTCGCGGAGTTTGGAGAGGGTCTTGGACTCGATCTGGCGGATGCGTTCGCGGGTGACGCCGAAGAGCCGGCCTATCTCCTCCAGGGTGCGGGGGCGGCCGTCGTCGAGGCCGTAGCGGAGCTGGACGACCTTGCGCTCGCGCTCGCCGAGGGTGGAGAGGACGTCCTCCAGGTGGCGGCGGAGCAGCAGGAAGGCGGCGGACTCGACGGGTGAGGCGGCGTCGCCGTCCTCGATGAGGTCGCCGAGGTCGACGTCCTCCTCCTCGCCGACGGGGGTGTGGAGGGAGACGGGTTCCTGGGCGAGCCGGAGGACGTCGAGGACCCGTTCGGGGGTGAGGTCGAGGTGGGCGGCGACCTCCTCGGCGGTGGGCTCGGAGCCGCGTTCCTGGAGCAGGTGGCGCTGGACGCGGATGACCCGGTTGATGAGTTCGACGACGTGGACGGGGACGCGGATGGTCCGGGCCTGGTCGGCGAGGGCCCGGGACATCGCCTGGCGGATCCACCAGGTGGCGTAGGTGGAGAACTTGTAGCCGCGGGCGTAGTCGAACTTCTCGACGGCCCGGATGAGGCCGAGGTTGCCCTCCTGGACGAGGTCGAGCATGGTCAGGCCGCGGCCGACGTACCGCTTGGCGACGGAGACGACGAGCCGCAGGTTGGCCTCGATCAGCCTCCGCTTGGCGATCCGGCCGAGGACGACGAGCCGGTCGAGGTCGTACGCGAGCTGCGAGTCGAGGTCCGGGGTGCGGGCCAGCTTCTCCTCGGCGAAGAGGCCGGCCTCGACCCGGCGGGCCAGTTCGACCTCCTCCTCGGCGGTGAGGAGGGGGATGCGGCCGATCTCGCGGAGGTACTGGCGGAAGAGGTCGGCGGAGGGGCCGTTGCCGCCGGTGTCGGCGGTGCGGCGCCGCTGGGCCGGGACCTCGGGGAGTTCGGGGAGCGGGGGGAGTTCGTCCGGGTCGGTGGTCTGGATCTCGGTCTGCACGGTGGGCGACCTCCAGGAAGGGCGGAACGGCTCCGTCACCCAGCCCAGTGTGGGGTACGACACATCGCCGCCACGAGGGGCGTGCGGTGACTTTTTGGTGACCCTGGGTCAGAGGGCGGCTGCGCCGTGCGACTGCAGGGCCACTTTGTACTGCTGGAGGACGTACAGCTCCTGCTGTGCCGCGGTCACCTGTTCCGGGTTCGTGTGCCCGAGCCGCTTCAGCGCGGCGTTGAGCTGATCGATGCGGCGGTCCACCGCGCGGAGCCGGACTGCGACCAGCTGGTTGGCCGCGTAGACCTCGTCCACCCCCTTGGCCACGAGGATCCCCTCCACGACGAGCTCGCGCACGAGGGCGCGGACCGTGTCGTTGGGTGAGGCTTCGAGGACGGCGTCCACGTAGTCGGCGGGGGCGCCGTCGGCGCCGCCCGCGTCCTGGATGCACTGCCGCACGGCGGCGTACGGCGGTGCGGTGAACTCGTCCACCCCGTACGCGTCGAAGAAGGGGGAGACCAGTTCGGGCCGTTGCAGCGCGAGCTTGAGGAGTTCCCGCTCGGTGCGGTGGGCGGCGCTGCGGAGGTTGAGCGCGGGCCCGGCGGGGGCGGTGGGGGCCTGTACGTCGTCGTACGAGCGCTGCCGCCGCGCGGGCTGCGGGGGACCCCCCTTGCCGCGCTGCCACTGGGCGATCTGGCTGATCCGCCGGACGACGAACTGGTCCTCCATGATGCCGAGCAGGCCCGCGAGCTTGACCGCGACCCGCTGGCGTACCGACAGGTCCTTCAGCTTCGCAACGATCGGGGCGGCCTCGTCCAGGGCGGCGGCCTGCCCCGCCGGGGTGTCCAGGTCGTAGCGGTTCACGATCTGGCGGAGGGCGAACTCGAAGAGCGGGGTGCGGGGCTCGACCAGGTCGGCGACGGCGTCGTCGCCCTTGGCGAGGCGCAGCTCGCAGGGGTCCATGCCGTCGGGGGCGATGGCGATGTACGTCTCGGCAGCGAACTTCTGGTCGTCCTCGAAGGCGCGCAGGGCGGCCTTCTGGCCGGCGGCGTCGCCGTCGAAGGTGAAGATCACGCGGGCCGAGCCGTTGTCCATGAGGAGCCGGCGGAGGATCTTGATGTGCTCGCCGCCGAAGGCGGTGCCGCAGGTGGCGATGGCGGTGGTGACGCCGGCCAGGTGGCAGGCCATGACGTCGGTGTAGCCCTCGACGACGACGGCCCGGCTGGTCTTGGCGATCTCCTTCTTGGCGAGGTCGATGCCGTAGAGGACCTGGGACTTCTTGTAGACCGGGGTCTCGGGGGTGTTGAGGTACTTGGGGCCGTTGTCGTCGTCGCGGAGGCGGCGGGCACCGAAGCCGACGATCTCGCCGCCGACGTCCCGGATCGGCCACATGAGGCGGCCGCGGAAGCGGTCGATGGGGCCGCGGCGGCCTTCCTGGGAGAGGCCGGAGACGATCAGTTCCTTGTCGGAGAAGCCCTTGCCGCGCAGGAAGCGGGTGAGGTGGTCCCAGCCGGCCGGGGAGTAGCCGACGCCGAAGTGCTCGGCGGCGGCCTGGTCGAAGCCGCGCTCGGCGAGGAAGCGGCGGCCGATCTCGGCCTCGGGGGAGGCGAGTTGGCCGGCGTAGTACTCGGCGGCGATCTTGTGGGCCTCGATCAGGCGGATGCGCTCGCCGCGCTGGTGGCCGGGGTTGTAGCCGCCCTCCTCGTAGCGGAGGGTGATGCCGGCCTTGGCGGCGAGCCGTTCGACCGTCTCCGAGAAGGAGAGGTGGTCGATCTTCATCACGAAGGCGATGGTGTCGCCGCCCTCCTGGCAGCCGAAGCAGTGGAAGAGTCCCTTGCTGGGGCTGACCTGGAAGGAGGGCGACTTCTCGTCGTGGAAGGGGCAGAGTCCCTTGAGGTTCCCGCCGCCGGCGTTGCGGAGCTGGAGGTACTCGGACACCACGGAGTCGATCGGGACCGCGTCCCGGACCGCCTTCACGTCGTCATCGTTGATCCTGCCTGCCACGCGTAGAGTCTACGGCTCACCCGTACGGATCAGAGCAGGCTCTCCAGGGCGACGGACGGGTCGCAGAGGGCGTCCGGGTCCACGGTGGCGCGGGAACGGATGAGCTTCTGGATCGGTTCTGTGACGTCCCACACGTTCACGTTCATGCCGGCGATCACCCGGCCCTCGTGCAGCCAGAAGGCGATGAACTCGCGCTTGCCGGTGTCGCCGCGGACCACGACCTGGTCGTACGAGCCCGGGGGCGCCCAGCCGGAGTACTCCATGCCGAGGTCGTACTGGTCGGTGAAGAAGTACGGGATCCGGTCGTAGGAGACGTCCTGGCCGAGCATGGCGCGGGCGGCGGCGGGGCCGCCGTTGAGGGCGTTGGCCCAGTGCTCGACGCGGATGCGGTGGTGGAGGAAGGGGTGGTCGGAGGCGGCGACGTCGCCGGCCGCGTAGATGTCGGGGTCGGAGGTGCGCAGGGAGGCGTCGACGGCGATGCCGCCGCCGTCGGCGCGGTCGACGAGGGCGAGGCCGGCGTTCTCGGCGAGGGCGGCGCGGGGGGCGGCGCCGATGGCGATGAGGACGGCGTGGGCGGGGTGCTCCTCGCCGTCGTCGGTGCGGACGGCGAGGACCATGCCGTCCTGGCCGGTGATCTCGGTGATCCGGGCGCCGAAGTGGAAGCGGACGCCGTGCTCGGTGTGGAGGTCGGCGAAGAGCTGGCCGAGCTCGGGGCCGAGGACGCGGTGCAGCGGGGTGGGGTCGGCCTCGACGACGGTGACCTCGGCGCCGTACGTGCGGGCGGCGGCGGCGACCTCCAGGCCGATCCAGCCGGCGCCGGCGATGACGAGGTGGCCGTTGTCCCGGCCGAGGGCCTTGAGCTCGTCGCGGAGCCGCTCGGAGTGGGAGAGGCGGCGCAGGTGGTGGACGCCGGCGAGGCCGGTGCCGGGGATGTCGAGGCGGCGCGGCTCGGAGCCGGTGGCGAGGAGCAGCTTGTCGTAGCGGATGACGGTGCCGTCGCCGAGCCGGACGGTACGGGCGTCCCGGTCGATCGCGGTGACGGTCTGGCCGAGGTGGAGTTCGACGTCGTGGGCCGCGTACCAGGCGGGCTCGTGGACGAGGGTGGAGTCCCGGTCCTTCTTGCCGAGCAGGTAGCCCTTGGAGAGCGGGGGCCGTTCGTAGGGGTGGTCGCGTTCGTCGCCGATGAGGATCACCCGGCCGTTGAAGCCCTCCGCGCGGAGCGTCTCCGCCGCCTTGGCGCCGGCCAGGCCCCCGCCGACGATGACAAAGGTCTGATCTGCGTCGACCACGTTGATTCCTCCTCGTTGCGACCGGTTCTCTACGCTACGCCCCCGGGCCGGGCCCGAGGGGCAGCGCCCCTGGACGTGCATGCGAGGGTCCCGCACGGCGCGGCGCGGCGAAAGGGGGCGAACGGCCCCTACGGGCGCGGGGTGCGGAGCCGGTCGTGGAGGGCTCGGGCGGAGGCGTCGGTGAGGTTGGCGATCTGGTCGACGATCACCCGCTTGCGGGAACGGTCGTCGGGCGCGGCGACGAAGAGGGCGCGGAACTGCGGTTCGAGGCCGTCGGGGGCGCGGGCGACGAGCGCCTCGGCGAGTTCGGCGACGACGATCCGCTGGTCGGCGCGGAGCGCCTCCTGTTCGGCGCGCTGCATCACGTACCGGTCGGCGACGGCCTTGAGGACGGCGCATTCGTTGCGGGTGGCGCGGGGGACGACGAGTTCGGCGCCGTAGCGGGTGAGGCGGCCGGAGCCGTACGCCTGGCGGGTGGCGCCCTCGGCGGCGAGGCAGAAGCGGCCGATGAGCTGGCTGGTGGCGTCCTTGAGGCGGGCCTGGGCGGCGGCGGAGCCGTCGTAGCCGTGCGGCCACCAGTTCTGGTCGATGAGCCGGTCGAGGGCTTCGGCGAGTTCGGCGGGGTCGGTGTCGTCGGGGACGTAGCGGCCGATGGCGACGGCGAAGACGTCGGCGCGTTCGGGTTCGGCGTAGAGGAGGTTGGGGTCGATGTGGCCGGCGTGCAGGCCGTCCTCGAAGTCGTGGACGGAGTAGGCGACGTCGTCGGACCAGTCCATGACCTCGGCCTCGAAGCACTTGCGCTGTGCGGGGGCGCCGCGCCGGATCCACTCGAAGACGGGGAGGTCGTCCTCGTACACGCCGAACTTGGAGGAGCCGGGGTCGGTGGGGTGGTCGCCGCGCGGCCAGGGGTACTTGGTGGCGGCGTCGAGGGCGGCGCGGGTGAGGTTGAGGCCGACGCTGGCCGGTTCGCCGTCGGGGCCGGTGACGAAGCGCTTGGGCTCGATGCGGGTGAGGAGGCGGAGCGACTGGGCGTTGCCCTCGAAGCCGCCGCAGTCCTTGGCGACGTCGTTGAGCGCCTGTTCGCCGTTGTGCCCGAAGGGCGGGTGGCCCATGTCGTGGGAGAGGCAGGCGGCTTCGACGAGGTCGGGGTCGCAGCCGAGGGCGGCGCCGAGCTCGCGGCCGACCTGGGCGCATTCGAGGGAGTGGGTGAGCCGGGTGCGGGGGCTGGCGTCCCAGGCGTACCCCCGGGTGCCGGGGGTGACGACCTGGGTCTTCCCGGCGAGCCGGCGCAGGGCCGCGGAGTGCAGCACGCGGGCGCGGTCGCGCTGGAAGGCGGTGCGGCCGGGGCGCTTGTCGGGCTCGGCGGCCCAGCGCTCGGTGGCGGTCGGGTCGTACCCGGGGGTCTCGCTGGTGCCGTCGTAGCCTGCCATGTCTCGACGGTAACCGGAGGGGCCGACAAAAGGGTTCAGATGGACGCGAGTTCTCGCGCGGGGGTGGCGGGGAGGGCGGTGCGGGCCCGGGCGGCACCGTCGTAGCGGTGCAGGACGAGGCGGGCGAGGGCCGGGTGGGCGCCGAGCGGGTCGGCGGCGATCCAGGGGGCGTGGGCGGCCGCGCGGGCGGCGAAGAGGCCGGGGGCGGTGAAGCAGGAGGCGACGGCGACCCGGTGGCGGCCGCGGGCGGTGAGGGCGGCGACGGCCTCGGGGACGGTGGGGGCGGCGGCGGAGGCGTAGGCGGCGAGGACGGGGGTGCCGCCGAGGCGTTCGCCGAGGGCGGCGGCGATCCGGCGGAGGGTGGCGGCGGAGCGGGGGTCGCGGGAGCCGGCGGAGGCGAGGACGACGCCGGTGGCGGCGGAGGCGGAGTCGGCGGGGGTCCAGCCGGCCTCGGCGAGCCGGTCGGCGAGGGCCTCGACGAGCAGCGGGTGCGGGCCGAGGGGGGCGGCGACGCGGGCCCGGAGCTCCGGGACGGCGGCGAGCGCGGCGGGCAGGTCGTGGGTGACGTGGTACCCGGGGGCGAGCAGGAGCGGTACGAGCACGGCTCCGGCTTCGGCTCCGGCTTCGGCTTCGGCTCCGGCTCCGGCTTCGCGGCCTTCGGCGGCGAGGGCCGCGAGGGTGTCGTCGAGGAGCGGCGCGTTCAGCTCGATGTGGGCGAGGCGGACGTCGAGGCCGGGGCGCAGTTCGCGTACCCGGGTGAGGAGCCGGTCGAGGGTGGCACGCGCGCGGGGGTCGCGGCTGCCGTGGCCCACGGCGACGAGGGCGGGGGCGGGGCGGCCGGTGCCGGCCCGGGGGCCGGTGGCGGCGGGGAGCTGTGCGAACGGCTGCATGGGCGGCGTACCTCCTGCTCGGGCTTCCCCGCCGGGGCGTCGTACGGACGCACCTGGCGGAGCTGGAGTCCGAGCTGATCCACGATCCGCCCCAGCAGGGCGGCGGCGTCCGCGAACGTGCTGTCCGGCTCCGTCATGGACCGATCCTGGCCCCGGCGCGTTGCCTCCCCGTTGCGCGGCGGTCACGGCTCTTTTCCGTGACCGCACGCGGGTGTTTCGCCGGGCTCACGCGCGCGTGGGGGCGTCCGTCAGGCGGCGAGCCAGACGCGGAGGGGGCCGAGTTCCCGGAAGCCGGCGGCGAGGGCGACGGCCAGGTCGTCGCCGGACTCGTAGCCGACGACGGGGAGGGCGGGGTCGGCGGCGGCGAGGGCGGCGGCCCGGACGAGCGCCGGGTCGGTGCCGTCGGCGGCGAAGAGGTTGGAGACGCCGGTGGCGCCGGCGGCGGTGGAGAGGACGGCGCCGCCGAGGATCCGTCCGTCGGGGCCGGGGACGGCGAGGACGGTGACGGCCGGGTCGTCGAGGAGGGCGGGGCGGAAGAGGGCGGCCTCGTCGGCGTCGCCGCCGCTCCAGGCGTCGGCCCAGGCGGCGAGCGCCCCGGGGGTGGTGGCGCGGGTCCAGGCGACGCCGGGGTCGGCCGGGGAGCCGGCCCGGCGGCCGATCCAGGTGGCGTCGAAGAGCGGCCGGAAGCCGTCGGGGGCGAGGTCGAGGCGGGCGTGGGAGTCCTTGACGGAGGCGCCGGGCACGGTCAGGTCGATGGACGCGACGACGTCCGCAGGGGTCGCGTCGCCGGTGAGGGAGACGGCGTCGGGGTAGTAGAGCGGGGTGCGGCGGGGGCTGGTCCAGGCCCGGGGCCCGGTGGTGGTGGCGAGGCCGTGGGCGCGGCACATGCTCGCGCACCACTCGGCGTTGTTCCGCACCGCGGCGGTCAGCAGTTCGTCGTCGGTCACCGCCGGATCGTACGGAACGCGCACCCGTCCCCTCCCCTCTTTTTTCGTTCCGAATCACGGAATATCTTTTCCACTATGAGAATGTCCCCCGCGTCGCTCCCCCGGCGCGTCACCGCCGAGTTCACCGGCACCGCCGCCCTCGTCGCCGTGATCGTCGGCTCCGGCATCCGCGCCGACTCCCTCAGCCAGGACGTCGGGGTCCGGCTGCTCGCCAACGCCGCCGCCTCCGCCCTCGGCCTCGGGCTGCTCATCGCCCTCCTCGGCCCGCTCTCCGGCGCCCACTTCAACCCGGTCGTCACCCTCTCCGAGTGGTGGACCCGCCGCCGCGAGCGGGACGGCGGCCGCGAGGTCCTCGCCTATGTCGCCGCCCAGGTGGCCGGCGCCGTCTCGGGCGCGCTGCTCGCCGAGGCGATGTTCGGCCGCCCGCCCGGCTCCTGGTCGACCGAACCGCGCGCCGCGCTCCACCTGCTGCTCGGCGAGGCGGTCGCCACCGCCGGGCTCGTCCTCGTCGTCCAGGGCCTGCGGCACATCGGCCGCCCCCAGCTGGCCCCGGTCGCGGTCGCCGGCTACATCGGCGCGGCGATCTGGGCCACCTCCTCCGGCTCCTTCGCCAACCCGGCGGCCACCGTCGGCCGCTCCCTCACCGACTCGTTCACCGGCATCGCCCCCGCCTCGGTGCCCGCCTACGCCGCCGCCCAGCTCCTCGGCATGCTGCTCGGGATGGGCCTGGCGGGTGTGCTCTACGGCACGGAGCGGGCCGCCGCCGAACCGAAGACCGCCCCGACGCGTCGAACGGGGTGACCGCCCTCTCCCCGATCCCCCGGAGGCACAGCCGATGCAGGTCCGGTTCCCCCGCACCGTCCGGGCCCGCCGCCGCGCCGTCCAGGCCGTGATGGCGGCCGCCGTGCTCGCCCTCGTCCCCGCGACCTGGATGCACACGACCGCCGCCGGAAAGCTGCGGACGACCGCCGACGTGCCCGCCCGGGACGTCGCCCTGGTCTTCGGCGCCGGCCTCTGGAAGGGGCGCCCCACCCCGTACCTCGCCCACCGGCTGGACACCGCCGCCGAGCTGTACCGCACCGGCAAGGTGAAGGTCCTCCTCGTCACCGGCGACAACAGCCGCACCGAGTACGACGAGCCCGGCGCCATGCGCGCCTACCTGGCCGCCCGGGGCGTCCCGGACGAGAAGGTCGTCAGCGACTACGCCGGCTTCGACACCTGGGACAGCTGCGTGCGGGCCCGCAAGGTCTTCGGCGTCGACCGGGCCGTCCTCGTCACCCAGGACTTCCACATCAAGCGGGCCGTCGCCCTGTGCGAGCGGGCCGGGGTGGCCTCGTACGGCGTCGGGGTCGCCGAACCCCGGGACACCACCTGGTACTACGGCACCACCCGGGAGCTCTTCGCCGCCGGCAAGGCCGCCCTCGACGCGGCCGTCCGCCCCGACCCGCGCTTCCTCGGGCCGCGGGAACCCGGGGTGGCGGAGGCCCTCGCCTCACCCGCCGCGACCCCGTGACCTGAGCGGAGAGCATCCCCCGCGTAATACGGGACGCCCCCGCACGTAACAACGACGACGCACGCTGGGCCGCATGTCCGACGCCACCGCGGTCCCCACCCACTGCCCCTACTGCGCCCTGCAGTGCGGCATGCGACTCCGCCCGACCGGCACGGCGGAGCTGCCCGCCGAGGTGGTCGAGCGGACCGACTTCCCGGTCAACCGGGGCGCCCTGTGCGGCAAGGGCCGCACCGCCCCCGCCGTGCTCTCCTCCCGGGTCAGGCTCACCGGGCCCCTGGTCCGCCGCCCCGACTCCGGGGCGCTCGAACCGGCCTCCTGGGAGGAGGCGCTCTCCGCCGTCGCCGACGGGCTGCGCCGGACCCGCGCCGACCACGGCCCCGACGCCGTGGGGGTCTTCGGCGGCGGCGGACTCACGAACGAGAAGGCGTACGCGCTCGGCAAGTTCGCCCGGCTCGTCCTCGCCACCTCGCAGATCGACTACAACGGGCGCTTCTGCATGTCCTCGGCGGCCGCCGCCCACCAGCGGGCCTTCGGCCTCGACCGGGGCCTGCCGTTCCCGCTGGAGGACATCCCCCGGACCGGCTGTGTGATCCTCGTCGGCTCCAACCTGGCCGAGACCATGCCCCCGGCGCTGCGCTACCTCACCGAACTGCGGGAGAACGGCGGCACGCTGATCGTCGTCGACCCGCGCCGCACCCGCACCGCCGAACAGGCCGACCTGCACCTCGCCCCCCGCCCCGGCACCGACCTCGCGCTCGCCCTCGGCCTGCTGCACCTGGTGGTCGCCGAGGGCCGGGTCGACGAGGAGTTCGTCGCGGAGCGCACCACCGGCTGGGCGGAGGCCCGGGCCGGGGCGATGGCCCACTGGCCCGAGCACGTCGAGCGGATCACCGGCGTCCCGGTGCCGGACCTGCGCGCGGCGGTCGCCCTCTTCTGCGACGCCGAGAACTCCATGGTGCTCACCGCGCGCGGCCCCGAGCAGCAGTCCAAGGGCACCGACACCGTCGGCGCCTGGATCAACCTCTGCCTGGCCACCGGGCGGGCCGGCCGGCCGCTCTCCGGCTACGGCTGCCTCACCGGCCAGGGCAACGGCCAGGGCGGCCGCGAGCACGGCCAGAAGGCCGACCAGCTGCCCGGCTACCGCAAGCTCGACGACCCCGCCGCCCGCGCCCACGTCGCCGGCGTGTGGGGCGTCGCCCCCGAGACCCTGCCGGGGCCGGGGCGGAGCGCGTACGAACTCCTCGACGCGCTCGGCGGCGAGGTGCGGTCGCTGCTGCTGATGGGCTCCAACCCGGTCGTCTCCGCCCCGCACGCCGCCCACGTCGAGGACCGGCTGCGCTCGCTCGACTTCCTCGCCGTCGCCGACGTGGTGCTCTCCGAGACCGCCGAACTCGCCGACGTCGTCCTACCGGTGACCCAGTGGGCCGAGGAGACCGGCACCATGACCAACCTGGAGGGACGGGTGCTGCTGCGCCGCCGCGCCCTCACCCCGCCGGAGGGGGTCCGCAGCGACCTGGAGGTGCTGCACGCGCTCGCCGGACTGCTCGGCTGGGAGAAGGGCTTCCCCACCGACCCGGAGGAGGTCTTCGAGGAGCTGCGCCGCGCCTCCGCCGGCGGGCCCGCCGACTACGCCGGCATCAGCTACCGGCGGATCGAGGAGGAGCAGGGCGTCTTCTGGCCCTGTCCGGAGGAGAGCCACGGGGGCACGCCCCGGCTCTTCCTCGACCGCTTCGCGACCGCCGACGGGCGGGCCCGGTTCGTGCCGGTGACGCACCGGCCGGCCGCCGAGGAGACCGACGCCGACTACCCGGTGGTGCTGACCACCGGCCGGGTCGTCTCCCAGTACCAGTCCGGGGCGCAGACCCGGCGGGTGGCGGAGCTGAACGCCGCCGCGCCCGGCCCGTTCGTGGAGCTGCACCCGCGGCTCGCGGACCGGCTCGGGATCGCGGAGGGCGAGCCGGTCGCCGTGGTGTCGCGGCGCGGGCGGGCGGTGGCGCCGGCCCGGATCACCGGCGCGATCCGCCCGGACACCGTCTTCATGCCCTTCCACTGGTACGGGGAGGGCAGGGCGAACACGCTGGTGAACCCGGCGCTCGATCCGGTCTCCCGGATGCCCGAGTTCAAGGTGTGCGCGGTCCGGCTGGAGCCGGTCGCCGAGTGACCGGCCGGTCTACGGCCGGTCGAACCAGTCGCCGCTCTCGATGACCGGTCCGAGGGGCGCGTCCGGGGCCGCCACGAACACCCAGGCGGACACCTCCGCCCCGTCCTCCGTGCGGACCACGTCCATGGCCACCCGCTCGTACCCGACGGGCAGCTCCAGGCGGTCGAGCAGGCCGAACAGGTCGCCGTAGTCGCCGGCCGAGGGGGTGAGCAGCGAGCCGACCACCCGGCCGCCGGTCTGCGGGACGACGTACGGGTAGCCGGGCCCGTCGTGCAGGACCGCGCCGGGCAGCACGGCGGCCGCCTCGGTGCCGATCCGGCCGGCGAGGAACCGGTCGTGGTTGTACCCGCCCGGGCGCAGCGTCCCGTACACGAAGAACGGCCGCTCGTCCGGGGCCATGGCCTCCGGCTCGACGGCGCCCGCCGTCTCGTCCTCGACCCAGCGGGCGTACCGCTCGGCCACCCGGGTCACCCGGGTGGCGAGGATCTCGGGCGTCTCGTAGTCGTGGGCGGCGGTGAGGTGGGCCTCCAGGGCCCGGTAGCGGGCCTCGGTGGTCTTGAACACCACCTCCCACTCCTCGGTGGTCTCGATCGCGCCCCGCCAGTGGTAGACGGAGGTGACGGGCCCCGAGATCTGCGCGCAGGCGGCGAGCCGGGCCTCGACGGCGCCGCGCGCCAGGGCGTCGGCCTTGGCGCGGGCGTCGGTGGTGGTGCGGACGGTGACGATCACTCCTCCACCGTACGGGCGAACTGGGCCGCGTGCAGCCGGGCGTACGCCCCTCCGGCGGCGAGGAGTTCCTCGTGGCCGCCCTGCTCGGCGATGCCGCCGCCGTCCATGACGACGATGGTGTCGGCGTCCCGGATCGTGGAGAGCCGGTGGGCGACGACGAAGCTGGTGCGGCCGGCCCGCAGGGCGGACATCGCGCGCTGGACGTGGAGTTCGGTGCGGGTGTCGACGGAGCTGGTGGCCTCGTCGAGGACGAGGATCACCGGGTCGGCGAGGAAGGCGCGGGCCAGGGTGACGAGCTGCCGCTCGCCGGCGCTGAGGCCGCCGCCGTCCTCGTCGAGGACGGTGTCGTAGCCGTCCGGCAGGGTGCGGATGAACCGGTCGGCGTGGACGGCCTCGGCGGCGGCGGTGATCCGCTCGCGGGAGACCTCGCCGGGGACTCCGTAGGCGATGTTCTCGGCGATGGTGCCGCCGAACAGCCAGGTGTCCTGGAGGACCATGCCGATGCCGGAGCGCAGCTCCTCCCGGTCCATCCGGGCGGTGTCGACGCCGTCGAGGAGGATCCGGCCGCCGGTCGGCTCGTGGAACCGGAGCAGCAGGTTGACCAGGGTGGTCTTGCCGGCGCCGGTGGGGCCGACGAGGGCGACGGTGCGGCCGGGTTCGACGGTGAGGGAGAGGTCCTCGACGAGCGGCCGGCCGGGCTCGTAGCGGAAGGAGACGTGCTCGAAGGCGACCCGGCCGCGGAGCGCGGCGGGCTTCTCGGGGTCGGCGGGGGCGGGGCGCTCCTCCTCGGCGTCGATGAGGTCGAAGACCCGCTCGGCGGAGGCGATCCCGGACTGGAGGAGGCCGGCCATGGCGGCCACCTGGTTGACCGGGCCGTTGAACTCGTAGGAGTACTGGACGAACGCCTGGACGTCGCCGACGGTCAGGGTGCCGCTCGCCACCTTGAGGCCGCCGAGGACCGCGACGAGGACGTAGGTGAGGTTGCCGACGAGGGTGACGGCGGGCTGGACGAGGCCGGAGACGACCTGGGCGCGCAGCCCCGCCCGGTACAGCTCGTCGCCGAGTTCGTCGAAGCGGCGGACGGCCTCGTCGCGGCGGCCGAAGGCGACGACCTCGGTGTGGCCGGTGACGGTCTCCTCGGTGTGGCCGCCGAGCCGGCCGGTGACGGCCCACTGCTTCACGAAATGGGGCTGGGCGCGGCGGGCGACGAGGGCGGCGAGGCCGAGGGAGACGGGGACGGTGCCGAGGGCGACGAGGGCGAGCACCGGGGAGATCCAGAGCATCATCGCGAGCACCCCGAGGAGGGTGAGCACGGCCCGGATCATCTGGCTGAGGGCCTGCTGGAGGGTCTGGGTGACGTTGTCGACGTCGTTGGTGGCGCGGGAGAGGACCTCGCCGCGGGGCTGTCCGTCGAGGTAGCCGAGGGGCAGCCGGGCCAGTTTGTGCTGGGCCCGCTCGCGGAGCCGGTGGCCGGCCCGCTGGACGACGTCGGTGACGAGCCGCTGCTGGCCCCAGGTGAGCAGGGAGGCGCCGGCGACGGCGGCGGCGGCGAGGGCGAGCTGCCGGGCGACGGCGGGGAAGTCGACGCCGTGCGGGCCGGCGGCGCCGGTGAGGACGAGGTCGGTGGCGCGGCCGAGGAGGAGCGGGGTGAGGACGGTGAGGCCGACGGCGGCGGCGCCGGTGGCGAGGGCGGCGCCGAGCCGGGCCCGGTCGGGGGCGAGGGTGCGCAGCAGGCGGACGGCGGAGGCGCGGAAGTGGAGGGAGCGTTCCAGGGAGGGGGTGCCGGCCGGGCCGGGGCCGCCGCCCGGCGGGGGGGCGGGGCGCGCGGGGGGGGGGGGCCGGGGGGGGGGGGGGGGGCGCGGGGGCCGGCGCGGCGTCCAGCCGGGGGGGGGAGCCGGGGATCTGCCGGCTGGTCGGCGTCGGCGGGCGGCGCGGACGGGGCGGGGGGGTTGGTGGGCGGGGGGCCCGGCCGGGCCGGGGCCGCCGCCCGGGTGCGGGGCGGGGCCGCGGCGGGCGGGGGCGGCGGGGCGGGGTGCGGTCGCGGTGGTCACGCGGCGGCCTCCTCGGTGGGCTGGGAGCGGACGATCTCCCGGTAGGTCGGGCTGGTCGCGAGGAGTTCCTCGTGGGTGCCGGTGCCGACGGCGCGGCCGTGGTCGAGGACGACGATGCGGTCGGCGTGGCGGATGGTGGCGACCCGCTGGGCGACGAGTAGGACGGTGGCGTCGGCGGTCTCGCGGCGCAGGGCGGCGCGGAGCCGGGCGTCGGTGGCGTTGTCGAGGGCGGAGAAGGAGTCGTCGAAGAGGTAGAGGCGGGGGCGGGCGACGAGGACCCGGGCGATGGCGAGCCGCTGTCGCTGGCCGCCGGAGAGATTGGCGCCGCCCTGGCTGACGGGGGCGTCGAGGCCCTGGTCGAGGGCGCGGACGAAGTCGGCGGCCTGGGCGGTCTCCAGGGCGTGCCACAGCTCCTCGTCGGTGGCGTCGGGTCTGCCGTAGCGCAGGTTGGTGGCGACGGTGCCGGCGAAGAGGTACGGCTTCTGGGGGACGAGTCCGACGGTGGCGGCGGTGAGTGCGGGGTCGAGGGCGCGGACGTCGGTGCCGTCGAGGAGGACCCGGCCGCCGGTGGCGTCGAGGAGCCGGGGCACCAGGCCGAGGAGGGTGGACTTGCCGCTGCCGGTGGAGCCGATGATGGCGGTGGTCTCGCCGGGGGCGGCGTGCAGGGTGACGCCGCTGAGGACGGGTTCCTCGGCGCCGGGGTAGCGGAAGGTGACGTCCTCCAGGGTGAGGCGGCCGGGTCCGGGGAGGGTGCGGACGGGGTCGGCGGGCGGGGTGAGGGAGGGGGTGGTGGCGAGGAGTTCGCCGATGCGGGCGGCGCCGGCCTCGGCGCGGGGCAGGTGCATGAGGAGGAAGAGCGCCATCATCACGGACATGGCGGTCTGGAGGAGGTAGCCGAGGAAGGCCACGAGCGCGCCGGCCCGGACGGCGCCGGAGTCGATGCGGTGGGCGCCGGCCCAGATGAGGACGATGGTGGTGGCCTCCCAGATCAGCAGGACGATCGGGTACATGACGGCCTGGAGCCGGCCGGCCCGCAGTCCGGTGTCGAGGAGGGCCGCGTTGGCGGCGGCGAAGCGGTCGCGTTCGTGGCGGTCGCGGACGAAGGCGCGGACGACCCGGACGCCGGTGATCTGCTCGCGCAGGACGCGGGTGACCCGGTCGAGGTGGTCCTGCATGCCCCGGAAGAGCGGGCGCATGCGCAGGACGACGGCGCCGACGGCGAGGGTCATGACGGGGACGAAGAGCAGCAGGACGAGGGCGAGCGGCACGTCCTGGCGCAGGGCCATGGCGAGTCCGCCGACGCAGAGCAGCGGGGCGGCGACCAGCATGGTGAGGACGAGGACGGCGAAGGTCTGCACCTGCTGGACGTCGTTGGTGGCGCGGGTGATGAGGGAGGCGGTGCCGAAGCGGCCGCGTTCCAGGGCGGAGAAGTCCTGGATCCGCCGGAAGACCTCGGAGCGCAGGTCCCGGGCGACGGCGAGGGCGATCCGGGCGCCGGTGAAGGTGACGGCGGCGGCCGCGGCGGCCTGCAGGAGGGTGACGGCGGCCATGACGGCGCCGCCGGAGAGGACGCGCCCGGTGTCGCCGCGGAGGACGCCCTCGTCGATGACGCCGGCGTTGAGGGCGGGCAGGGTGAGGGAGGCGAGGCTCTGGAGGAGCTGGAGGAGGACGAGTAACGCGAGGCGGGCGCGGTGCGGGCGGAGGCGCCCGGCGAGGAGGCGCAGCAGGGTCATGGCGGGGCCTCAGGCGGCGTACGGGCGGACGGACTTGGCGTCCTTGAGGGCGCGTCCCCACCAGGCGAGCTGGTCGAGCATGAGCTTGGCGCCGTTCTCGGGGCCGGTGGGGTCCTTGAAGCCGCCGTCCTCGTCGAACAGGCCGTGGGCGTTGGGCAGGACGACGCCGTCGCGGACGGTGACGGCGTGCATCTCGACGTAGACCTGGCGGAGTTGTTCGACGGCGCGGATGCCGCCGGAGATGCCGCCGTAGGAGACGAAGCCGACGGGCTTGGCGCGCCACTCGGTGTAGTGGCGGTCGATGAGGTTCTTCAGGGAGGCGGGGAAGGAGTGGTTGTACTCGGGGGTGAGGACGACGTAGGCGTCGGCGGCCTCCAGGACGGGGGTGACGCGGGCGAGTTCGGCGCGGACGCCGGGGTCGGGATCGTAGGAGAGGGTGGTGGGGAGGCTGATCTCGGCGAGGTCGACGACGGTGAGGGTGAAGTCGGGGCGCTCGGCGACCCGGGTGCGGAACCAGTCGGCGACGACGGGGGCGAAGCGGCCTTCGCGGTCGCTGGCGACGACGAGGGCGAGGGTCAGGGGGGCGGCGGCCTGGGCGGCGGAGTTCGTGATGTCCATGCCGAGAAGAGTGGTACCTCAAGTTTGGTTGAGGTCAAGCGTCTTCCCGGGGCGATCTTCCGGGCGGGTCGCCGGGGCTACGGTGAGGCCATGACGACCTCCCCCTCCCCCGCGCCCGTGCACATCGAGATCGACGGGGTGCCGGCCGCCGAACCCGGGCCGCTCGCCGCCGTGATGAGCGGCTACGGCCACTTCACCGCGATGCAGGTGCGGGACGGCCGGGTGAAGGGCCTCGGCCTGCACCTCGACCGCCTCGACCGGGCCACCCGGGAGCTGTTCGGCGAGCCGCTGCCCGGCGGGCGGGTCCGGGAGCTCCTCGCGCGGGCCGTCGGGGCGTCCGGCCGGCGGGACTGCTCGGCGCGGGTGTACGCGTACGAGGGCGGGCCCGGGGTGCTGGTGGCGGTCACCGTCCGGGAGGCCGCGCCCGACGGCCCCGGCGCCCCGCAGCGGCTGACGGCGGTCGACTACCTGCGCCCGGCGGCGCACCTCAAGCACCTGGGCGGCTTCGGGCAGAAGTACCACGGGGACGCGGCCCGCCGGGCCGGCTTCGACGAGGCGCTGCTGACCTCCCCGACGGGCGAGGTCGCCGAGGGCGCGGTCGCCAACATCGCCTTCTGGGACGGCACTTCGGTGGTGTGGCCGACGGCGCCGCAGCTGACCGGGATCACCATGGCGCTGCTCGCGCCCCGGCTTCCGTCGGTCCACCGGCCGGTCGCGGTGGGCGAGTTGTCGGGGTTCCGGGCCGCGTTCACCGCCAACGCGCGGACGATCGCGCCCGTGACGGCGGTCGACGGGGTGGCGTACCCGGTGGACGAGGCGCTGATGGAGCGGGTCCTGGGCGCCTACGCGGAGGTGCCGGCAGAGAAGATCGTTTCCGGTGACGGGAGCGGTTCCGCCGACTAGCCTGCGGCCATGGTGTTCAAGAGACTTTTCGGCAATGGCGGGATCCCGCTGGAGATCGACACGATCGTCCCGGACGAGCCGGTCCGTCCGGGCGGGAAGCTGCGCGGCGAGGTCGTGGTCCGCGCGCCCGAACGCGACCTGAAGATCGAGTCGATACGCATGCGGCTCGTCGTCAACGCGTCGCTCCACCACAAGGGCGACGGCGACGGCGTGGACGACGGCACGACCCTCTGCTACCCCAGCGCCAGCGGCTGGTTCGAGATGAAGAAGGGCGAGGAGCGGCGCATCCCGTTCTCCGAGCGCCTGAAGTGGGAGACCCCGCCGAACGAGTCGCGGGGCGAGCGGCTCGGCGTCTCGATCGGCATCCGCACCGAGGTCGAGGCGGTCGGCGTCAAGGCGGCGACGGACCTGGACCCGGTCCGGGTGGAGACGCTGCCCCTCCACGAGGCGGTCCTCGACGCCTTCGCGGCCGAGGGATACGCCTTCGAGAGCTCCCGGGTCTACGACAACTCGATCCCCCGGGCGGAGTACCACCTCTACGCGTGGCAGGGCTTCCGGCTCACCGACCGGCAGGGCGGCGAGGGCCGTCCGCCGCAGCTGGAGCTGACCTTCCACACCAACGCGGTCGGCTCCGAGATCTTCCTGCGCCGGTTCCGGCAGACCGACGGCTACTGGGACAACAAGCCGAAGGCCCTGCGCTTCGTGGCCGCGCACCACGAGGTCGGAAGCCGCGACTTCGGCGCCGACGCGCGCCAGTGGCTGGAGAGCCTCGCCCGGCTGAAGCACGGCAAGGGCGACGAGGAGGACGAGGACTGAGAGGCGGGGCCGAGGGGCGGGGCTGAGGGGCGGGGCCCCTGGAGGACACCCCCCGGGGGCCCGCTCACCCGTTCGGCACGACACGTCAGCTGACGCCTCGTAACCAGCTCTGACCTGCAAAAACGCCTCGATTCCAGTCGACGCGCCGTATCGGACGGAGCAATCCTGACGTGCCATCAGCAGGCGGGGGGCGCGCCGGGGCCGTTACCTCGGTCGTACGGAAGACCGAACGACCGCGCGCCCCGGAGGACCCCACCATGCGCCCCACTGCCCGCCTGCTCACCGGAACCGCGCTGACGGTCGTCGCGCTCGGCGCGTTCGCCGCGCCGACGGCGTACGCGAACGAGAACGACGGCCCCCAGACGCTGGAGATCTACCCCTCCTCCGCCTCGCCCGGCACCACCGTCACCGTGAACACCCTGGCCTGCGGCAAGAACGGGCACGGGGTCGGGGACGCGAACTCGGTCGGCGCCGGGGAGTTCCAGCTGAGCCCGAGCACCCACAAGGAGGTCGTGGTCGGGCAGTTCACGCTGCCCCAGCACGCCAAGCCGGGCACCCACTGGATCGCGGTGGCCTGCGACAACGGCCGGACCGCCCGCGGCGAGCTGACCGTGAAGCACCGCGAGCCCAGCGGTCACGTCAAGACCGGTGTCGGCGGCAGCATCGGCCCCGACACCGCCCAGGTCACGGCGGGCGCGGCGGTGCTGGCCGCGGCTGCCGTCGGCGGTGTGTGGCTCATGCGGCGCCGGGCGAGCGGCGCCCAGGGCCACTGATCACACCGCCCGGGGCGCGCCCGGCCCCCGGGGCCCCCCCCCCGCCCGGGGGGGGGGGGGGGCCCGCGCGCCCGCGCGCCCCCCCCCCCCCCCCCCGCGGGGCGG
>NZ_JBHYKM010000017.1:36010-52023 GCF_042741435.1 Streptomyces sp. NPDC058955
GTGGGGGGGGGGGGGGGGGGGGGCCCCGGGGCCATCTTCCCCCCCCCCGCGCCCCCCCCGCGCCGGGCCCCCCCCCGGGGGGGGCGGGGGGCGGGACCCTCGCCGTCCCCCGCCGCAGCGACCCCGAGGAACCGACGTGAGCAACAGGAGCAAGGGCTGGGGCCTGGCGGTGGCCGCCTGCGTCGGCCTCTGGCTCGTCCAGAACGGCTCGCAGGACGTCACCCCGCCCGTGCCGTCCGCCGCCCAGGCGTTCGCCGCCGGGCCGAGCGTGCACACCGACGCCGCCGCCGACCCGCTGCCGTCCTCCCCGCCGGTGCGGCTGCGCATCCCGGAGACGGACGTGGACGCCCCGATGACCCGGCTCGGCCTGGCGCCGAACGGCTCCCTGGAGGTGCCGCCGGCCGAGGACCGCAATCTGGCCGGCTGGTACGCGGACGGCGTGACGCCCGGCGCCGAGGGCACCGCGATCGTCGCCGGCCACGTCGACAACGCCGGCGGCCCGGCCGTCTTCTACACCCTGGGCGCCCTGAAGAAGGGCCACCGGATCGAGATCGACCGGGAGGACGGGAGGACCGCCGTCTTCACCGTCGACGCCGTCGAGGTCTACGACAACGACGCCTTCCCCGACGAGAAGGTGTACGGGGCGACCGACCGCGCCGAGCTCCGGGTGATCACCTGCGGCGGCGGCTTCTCCGCGAAGGGCGGCGGCTACCAGGGGAACGTGGTCGCCTTCGGGCACCTCATCGGGGTGCGCTGAGCCCGCGCCTCAGCCCCACTGGTCCCAGCCCAGCTTCGCCACCATCGACAGGACCACCACCAGCAGCACCGCGCGGACGAACCCCGAGCCCTTGCTCAGCGCCATCCGGGCGCCGACCATCCCGCCCGTCAGGTTGAAGGCCGCCAGCAGCGCGGCCAGCTGCCAGTACACCGTGCCCTGGTAGGCGAACATGGCCAGCGCGCCCGCATTGGTGCAGACGTTGACGATCTTGGCGGTGGCGGAGGCCGTCACCAGGTCGAGGTGGAGCACGGCGGTCAGGGCGAGCACCAGGAAGGTGCCGGTGCCGGGCCCGAACAGACCGTCGTAGAAGCCGATCCCGCCGCCGACCAGGACGATCGCCGTGACGATCCGGGCCCGGGTGAGCGGCGGCCGCTCCGCGCCGTCCGGGCGCGCGCCGAACGACGGCTTCAGGATCACGAAGGCGGCCACCGCGACGAGCACCACGATGATCAGCGGCCGCAGGACCTCCTCGTCGACGGCGGTCGTGAACAGCGCGCCGGCCGTCGAGCCCGCGAGGGCCGCGAGCCCGACCCGTACCGCCGTCCACACCGGCACCCTGGTCTTGCGGGCGTAGGTGACGGCCGCCCCCGTCGTGCCGACGATCGCGACCGCCTTGTTGGTGCCGGTGACGTACGGGTAGGTGGCGTTCGGCAGCCCGATCAGCAGCGCCGGCAGGAGCAGCAGCCCGCCGCCGCCGACCACCGCGTCGATCCAGCCCGCGACGAGCGCGGCGAGGCACAGCAGGACCAGCGTGGTCAGGGCGATGTCAGGCATGGCAGCGACCCTAGGGACGAGATCGTTGGCCCGTCCATCGATCTCGTGATCATTGAGGAAGCTCTGAGCTTGCGGCGCCCCGCGGCCCTCACAGCCCGCCCCCGTCCCGGCTGAGATCAGCGTTCCGTACGGGAAACAGCCGGGATGCCACCGGGAAACACCGGCGCCGCACCCTTCCGGACATGAGTACACGGATCGTGGTGGTCGGAGGCGGGACGGCGGGCCTCCGCCTCGCCCAGCGCCTGCCGGTCACCCTCCTCGGGGAGGAGCCGCACGCCCCGTACAACCGCGTGCTGCTCGCCGACGTCCTCGCCGGACGGTACGCCCCCGAGGTCGTCGCCCTGCCCGCACCCCGCGAGCCGGTGCGCCGCGGCGTGCGGGTGGTGGGCATCGACCGGGCGGCCCGCACGGTCGAGTGCGCCGACGGCTCGCTGGTCGGCTACGACCGGCTGGTCCTCGCCACCGGCTCCAACCCGGTGCTGCCGCCGCTGCGCGGACTGCGCGGGGCGGAACTCCCCGAGGGCGTGCACTCCTTCCGCACCCTCGACGACTGCCTCGCCCTGCGCGAGGCCGTCCGGCCGGGGATCCGGGCGGTCGTCGTCGGCGGCGGGCTCCTCGGCGTGTCCGCGGCGCGGGCGCTGGCCGCGCTGGGCGCCGAGGTGGTCCTCACCCAGCAGGGCGAGGGCCTGATGGAGCGGCATCTGGACCCGCACGCCTCCGCCCTGCTGCGGGAGCACCTGGACGGGCTCGGCGTCGAGACCCACACCGAGTGCCGGGTCAGCGGCCTGCGGCAGCGGGACGGGGCGGTGACGGCGGTCGAGCTGGCCGACGGCTTCGTCCTGGACGCCCAGGTCGTGGTGCTGGCCTGCGGGGTGCGCCCCCGGGTCGCGCTGGCCCGCGCGGCCGGGCTCGACGTGCGGACCGGCATCGTCGTCGACGACGAGCTGCGCACCTCGGACCCGTACGTCCACGCGATCGGCGACTGCGCCGAGCACGACGGCCGGGTCTACGGCCTGGCCGGCCCGGCGCTCGAACAGGCCGACGTCCTCGCCGACGTGCTGTCCGGCACCACCGGGCCCCGCTACACCGGCACCCGGGCGCTCACCCGGCTCACCCTCGGCGGGGCCCGGCCGCTGGCCCTCGCCGCCTTCGGCGAGGCCACGCCGCTGCCGGGGGACGACGTCGTCCAGCTGGCCGACGCGACCCGGGGCGCGTACCGCAAGGTCGTCGTCCGCGACAACCGGCTCGTCGGGGGCGTCCTCCTCGGCGATCTGGCCGCGGTCGGCGCGCTCGCCCGGGCCTGGGAGGGCGACGAAGCCCTGCCGGAGGCCCCCCTGCTGCACCTGCTCACCCACGACGGAGGCTCCTCATGACCACCCCCACCATCGTCCTGGTCGGCCACGGAATGGTCGGCCAGCGGTTCCTGGAGGCGCTCGCCGACCGTGGCGTCACCGAGCGGGCCCGGATCGTGGTCCTCTGCGAGGAGCCCCGCCCGGCGTACGACCGGGTGCAGCTGACCTCGTACTTCTCCGGGAAGACGCCCGACGACCTGTCGATGGTCGAGGACGGCTTCATGGAGCGGCACGGCATCGAGCTGCACACGGACGAGCCCGTCGTGGCCGTGGACCGCGCGGCGCGGACGGTGACCGCCCGGTCGGGGCGGGTCGTCGCCTACGACCACCTGGTGCTCGCCACCGGCTCGTACCCCTTCGTCCCCCCGGTCCCCGGCAAGGACGCCACCGGCTGCTTCGTCTACCGCACCGTCGAGGACCTGCTCGCCATCGAGGAGTACGCGAAGACGGCGACGACCGGCGCGGTGGTCGGCGGCGGTCTGCTCGGCCTGGAGGCGGCCGGCGCGCTCAAGGGCCTCGGGCTCGCCACCCACATCGTGGAGTTCGCGCCGCGGCTGATGCCGGTGCAGGTGGACGAGGGCGGCGGCGCGGCGCTGCTGCGGACGATCGAGCAGATGGGGCTGACCGTGCACACCGGCACGGGCACCCAGGAGGTCGTGACCGCCGACGGTGCCGTGACCGGCATGAAGCTGTCGGACGGCACCGAACTCGCCACCGACCTGGTGGTCTTCTCGGCCGGCGTCCGCCCCCGGGACCAGCTGGCGCGCGACTGCGGCCTGGACGTGGGCGAGCGCGGCGGCATCGCCGTCGACGAGCTGTGCCGCACCTCCGACCCGGCGGTCTTCGCCATCGGCGAGTGCGCGCTCGCCTCCGACGGGCGGGTCTACGGCCTGGTCGCACCGGGCTACGAGATGGCGCAGACGGTCGCCGCGGTCCTCGCCGACGAGGCGGGCGACGACACCGGCTTCACCGGCGCCGACCTCTCCACCAAGCTGAAGCTGCTCGGGGTGGACGTGGCCTCCTTCGGCGACGCGCACGGCACCGCCGAGGGCTGCCTCGACGTCGTCTACGCGGACTCCCGCGCCGGCGTGTACAAGAAGCTGGTGGTGGACGCCGAGGGCCGGCTCCTCGGCGGCGTGCTGGTCGGCGACGCCGAGTCGTACGGGCTGCTGCGCCCGCTCACCGGCACCAGGCCCCCGGTCTCCCCCGAGCAGCTGGTGCTTCCGGCGGGGGCGGGCGCGCCGGTGGCGCTGGGCCCGTCGGCGCTGCCCGACGACGCCGTCATCTGCTCCTGCCACAACGTCACCAAGCACGCCATCGGCCAGTGCACGTCACTGCCGGAGGTGAAGAGGTGCACCAAGGCCGGCACCGGCTGCGGCAGTTGCGTGAAGGTGATCGAGAAGCTGCTGCCGAAGGCGGCCGACCAGGGGCTGTGCGGCTGCTTCTCCTACACCCGCAGCGAGCTCTACGAGATCGCCCGCACCCTGCGGGTGACCTCCTTCGCCGCGCTCCTCGACTCGCACGGGCGGGACGGCGCGAAGGGCGGCGAGGGCTGCGAGGTGTGCAAGCCGACCGTCGGCTCCATCCTCGCCTCGCTCGCGCCGGCCATCGGGTCGGGCGGCTACATCCTCGACGGCGAGCAGGCCGCCCTCCAGGACACCAACGACCACCACCTGGCCAACCTCCAGCGCAACGGCTCCTATTCGGTGGTCCCCCGCATCCCCGGCGGCGAGATCACCCCGGAGAAGCTGATCGTGATCGGCGAGGTGGCCCGCGACTACGGCCTCTACACGAAGATCACCGGCGGTCAGCGGATCGACCTCTTCGGCGCCCGCGTCGACCAGCTCCCGGCGATCTGGACCCGCCTGGTGGACGCAGGCTTCGAGTCCGGCCACGCCTACGGCAAGGCGCTGCGCACGGTGAAGTCCTGCGTGGGGCAGACCTGGTGCCGCTACGGCGTGCAGGACTCGGTGAGGATGGCGATCCGGCTGGAGCTGCGCTACCGCGGCCTGCGCGCCCCGCACAAGCTGAAGTCGGCGGTCTCCGGCTGCGCCCGCGAGTGCGCCGAGGCCCAGTCGAAGGACTTCGGCGTGATCGCCACGGCGAACGGCTGGAACCTGTACGTCGGCGGCAACGGCGGCGCGACCCCGCGCCACGCGGACCTGCTCGCGCAGGACCTGTCGGACGCCGAACTCGTCCGGCTGATCGACCGGTTCCTGATGTTCTACATCCGGACGGCGGACCGCCTGGAGCGGACGTCGGTCTGGCTGGAGCGCCTGGAGGGCGGCCTCGGCCACCTCCGCGACGTGATCGTGAAGGACTCGCTGGGCCTCTGCGACGAGCTGGAGGCGCTGATGGCGGCGCACGTCTCCGGCTACCGGGACGAGTGGGCGCAGACCCTCGACGACCCGGAGCGGCTGCGGCGCTTCGTCTCCTTCGTCAACGCGCCGGAGACGCCCGACCCGACGGTGCGTTTCGTGCCGGAGCGGGACCAGATCAAGCCGGACCTCACGATCCTGACGATCGGCACCCCGGAAGGAGCCATGTCCCGATGAAGACCCTCGAACTCTCCCCCGCCGAGGACTCCTGGATGGCGGTCTGCGAGGAGGCCCGGCTGACCCCGGGCCGGGGCCTGGCGGCGCTGCTGCCGGACGGCCGGCAGGCAGCGGTCTTCCGGGACCGGGCGGGGCGGGCGTACGCGATCGACAACCGCGATCCGTTCACCGGGGCGCAGGTGCTGTCCCGGGGGCTGATCGGCACGGCGGACGGGCGTCCGTACGTGGCCTCGCCGCTCCTGAAGCAGCGCTTCGACCTGGAGACCGGGCGGTGCCTGGACGACGACGAGGTGACGGTGGCGGTCTATCCGGTCCGCCTCGCATGACTTGACCGATCGTTCCAGAAAGGCATACGGTCCTCGCGTGGCCAGGACCAAGGAATTCGACCCCGGGGCCGCGCTCCAGGCGGCGCTCGACCTGTTCTGGGCGCGCGGCTACGAGGCGACGTCGATGGCGGACCTCGTGGAGCACCTCGGCATCGGCCGGGCCAGCATCTACGCGACCTTCGGCAACAAGCACGAGCTGTACCTGAAGGCGCTGGACCGCTACCTGGAGACCCGGGACCCGGGGCTCGTCGAGGAGCTGTCCGCGCCGGGCCCGGCGCTGCCGGCCGTACGGGCCCTGGTCCGCCGCTTCGCCGCCGAGGCGACGGCGGAGCACGAGCGCCTGAACGGCTGCTTCGTCACCAACTCGGCGGCGGAGCTGGCCCCGCGCGATCCGGCGGTGGCCCGCCGGGTGGAGCTGAGCTGGGAGCAGATCGAGACCCTGCTCCACTCGGCGCTGACCCGGGCCCGCGCCCAGGGCGAGCTGCCGGAGGAGCGCGATCCGCGGGCCCTCTCCCGGATGCTGCTGGTGCTGCTCCAGGGGATACGGGTGGTCGGCAAGGCGTCGACGGACGCGGCCCGGGTCCGGGACGCGGCCGAGGAGGCCCTGCGGATGCTGGACTGAGCGACCGCGGGACGGGCGCCCTCACGGGGGCGCCTTTTCTCGGGCCGGATTCTGGAATGTACGGTCAAGTACAACACAGTCGAAGAGCAACAGACGGAGAACCAGGGGAGTTCCCATGTCCGCACGATTCACCGACCGCGTCGTCCTCGTCACCGGCGCCGGCTCCGGCCTCGGCCGGGAGATCGCCCGCGCCTTCGCCGCCGAGGGCGCGAAGGTGGTGGCCGCCGGCCGCACCGCCGCCGCCCTCGACGCCACGGTGGCCCTCGTCGAGGCCGAAGGCGGTACCGCCACCGCCGTCACGACCGACGTCACGGACCCCGCGTCCACCCGCGAACTGGTCCGCCGCACGGTCGGGACGTACGGCGGGCTCGACGTCGCCGTGAACAACGCGGGGATCTTCCGGGGCGGCCACAGCGCCGCCGACTTCCCCCTCGACGACTGGCGGGCCCTGCTCGACACCAACGTCACCGGCGTCCTGAACGCCCTCCAGGCCGAGGTCGCCCACATGCGGGCGCACGGCGGCGGCGCGATCGTCAACATCTCGTCCAACCTGGGCCCGCACGTCCGGATCCCGGGCGTCTTCGGCTACCAGGTCTCCAAGGCGGCCGTCTCGGCGCTCACCCGCGCCGCGGCCCGCGACCACATCGGCGACGGGGTGCGGATCAACGCGGTCAGCCCGGGCGCCGCCGAGTCCACGATGTCGCTGCTGCCCGGCGAGACGGAGGCCGAGCGGGAGGTCCGGATGAAGGAGCAGTCGCCGCTGGGCCGGATCACCTCGGCGGCCGAGGTGGCGGCGGCGGTGCTCCACCTCGCCTCGGACGCGGCGGGCTCGACCGTCGGCACGGACCTGGTGGTCGACGGCGGCGTCTCCGCCTGAGCCCGCCGGCGGGGCGGTCAGCCCTGCGCGGCGGCCGGGTCCATCCAGAAGACCTCCCAGTGGTGGCCGTCCGGGTCGGCGAAGGAGCGGCCGTACATGAAGCCCATGTCCATCGGCTCCTTCGCCGGTCCGCCGCCCACCTCCAGGGCCCGGTCGGCCAGCTCGTCGGTCTTCTCGCGGCTCTCGGCGCTCAGCGTGAGCAGCACCTGGGTGGTCGCGGTGGCGTCGGCGATCCGCTTGCCGGGGGCGGTGAAGGTGCCGAACTTCTCCTCGGTGAGCAGCATGACGAAGATGGTGTCGCTGATCACCACACAGGCCGCGGTCTCGTCGCTGAACTGCGGGTTGATCGTGTACCCGAGCTTCTCGTAGAAGGCCTTGCTGACGTCGAGGTCCTTCACGGGCAGGTTCACGAAGATCATCTGCGGGGCCATGGCGCTCTCTCTTCTCCGTCGTGCGGTGCTGTCGAGAGGTAGGACGGGCGGGGTGGCCCGAACTCATCGCTCTCCGGAGAAGTTTTTTCGCTCAGGCCGCCGCGCGCAGCGTGAGCGCCGCCAGCGGGACGAAGCCGCCGGTCCCGCCGGCCGCCGCCTCGGCCTGCGCGCCAGGGCCGCCCAGCCGCCTCGCCATCGCGACGGCGATCCGCTCCCCCGTCGCCTTGGCGCGGTCCGCGAGCGGCCCCCGGTGCAGCCCGTCGACGGCGGCGTGCCAGAGCTGCACCCACCGCCCGAAGTGGGCGGGGGCGAGCGGCCGGGCGGAGTGCAGGGCGGCGTGCGGGGCGAAGGCGTCCCGGGCGTACGCGGCGGTGCGGAAGAGCGCGCGCTCCCAGAAGTCCGCGATGCGCGGCAGATGGACCTCCAGGTCCGTGCCGGCGACCTCGGTGAAGAACGGGCCGATCAGGGGATCGGCGAAGGCGGCCTGGTAGAAGCGGCGCAGCAGCACGTCGAGGTCGTCGCGGCCGCCGATGTCGGTGAGCTCCCGGGTCTCGCGCATGCGACCAGTCTGCCGGGCGGGCCCCCCGCCCGGCAGTGCCGAAGGTCCCGCCCGCGCTCAGGACGCCGCCGGGGCCCAGCGGCTGAGGGTGTCGGTCGCCCGGTCGTGGGTGAGCCAGGTGCCGTCGCCGAGGCCGCGGACGTACCCGGTGACGGGGCGGGGGTACGCGACGGGACCGAGGAGCGCGAGGGTGCCGGCGTCGAGGAGCCAGTGGCCCGCCCCGCCCTCCGGGTCCTCTGCGACGGCGAGGACCGTCTCGGCGCCGGTGAAGTCCGCCGCGTAGTCCCAGCGCCGGTCCCCGCCCAGCTCGTCGGCGTCCCGCTCGGCGAGGACGGTGCCGTCGGGGGCGTGCAGCTGGAGGTCGTGGCAGGAGTGATCGACGGTCAGGTAGCCGGGGCGGGCGGGGTGGACGTCGACCAGGATCCGGTCGAGGTCCTCCCCCAGGTCCCGTACGGACACCCCCGCCCCGTCCGCGCGGGCCCCGTACAGCAGCACCCCGTCCTGCCCCATGCCGACGCACAGCAGGACGGTGCCGTCGCCGGGCAGGGCGAGCTGGTGCGAGCCGGAGGCCACGCTGTCCTCCAGCGGGACGCGGGCGAGCTCCCGCCCGTCCCGGGCGTCGAGCACCACCCACCGCTCCTGGCCGTCCTCGGCGACGACGTGGGCCCAGACGGCGGTCCCGTCGCCCGGGACGAGCACCGAGCCGTGTTCGAGCCCCTCGCAGACCTCCTGTTCGTCGCCGGTGTGCGGATGGTCCACCACGGGGCCCCAGCAGCCGTGCCGGTGCTCCCAGAGGAGGCGCCCGTCGGCGGCCACCGCGCGGACGGCGCGCTGCCCCGAGAAGACGGCGAGGCCGAGGTCCGGGGCGACCGCGTCGACGCCCCGGTCCCAGCCGGGCCAGGGCGCCGGGAAGGACGCCACGGGGGCGGTCGAGCCGGCGAGGAGCGCCGCCAGGTCGTACACCTCCAGGCGGTCGTCCCGCCGGAGCGCGAGGCGGCCGGGCCCGGCCGGGCGGGCATGCCCGTCCACGAGCCCCGCCGCACCCGGCAGCCGTACCGATCCGAGCAACTGTGCGGTGATCGTCATGGCGCGAACCTAGCGTCCCGCTCCGACACCGACTCCCCCGCCCCGCGCCCGCCCCTTCCCCGTCACCGTTTGTTGATGCACAGTCAATTCCGCACTCCTAGATTCCCCTCGCGCGGCCCCGCCGCTGACCGTGCGGCGGGCGGTCACCACACCCCTGGAGAGAAGACGTGGAGCGACGCAGTTTCCTGCGTGGAGCGGCCATCGGCACGTCGGCGGCCGCCTTCGGCGGCACCCTGATGCGGGGCGCCGCCTACGCGGCCCCCGCCCAGCCCGGCGCCGGCCCCTACGGAGCGCTCGGCCCGGCGAACGCGAACGGCATCATGCTGCCCGCCGGCTTCACCAGCCGGATCGTCGCCCGCTCGGGACAGACCGTCCCCGGCACCTCGTACACCTGGCACAACGCCCCCGACGGCGGCGCGTGCTACGCCGACGGCACCGGCTGGATCTACGTCTCCAACTCGGAGATCAACCCGAGCGGCGGCGCGAGCGCCCTGCGCTTCGACTCGTCCGGCACCGTGACGAGCGCCTACCGCGTCCTGTCGAACACCCGGCAGAACTGCGCCGGCGGCAAGACCCCGTGGAACACCTGGCTCTCCTGCGAGGAGGTCAGCCTCGGGTACGTGTACGAGACCGACCCGTACGGCGTGAACGCGGCCGTCCGCCGGGACGCCATGGGCCGCTTCAAGCACGAGGCCGCCGCCGCCGACCCGGTCCGCAAGGCGATCTACCTGACCGAGGACGAGTCGGACGGCTGCTTCTACCGCTTCGTCCCGACCACCTGGGGCAACCTCTCCTCCGGCACCCTCCAGGTGCTCAAGGCCGGCACGGCCACCTCCGGCTCCTTCACCTGGCAGAACGTGCCGGACCCGGACGGCTCCCCGACCAGCACCCGCAACCAGGTCTCCGGCGCCAAGCGGTTCAGCGGCGGCGAGGGCTGCCACTACGCCAACGACACCGTCTGGTTCACCACCAAGGGCGACAACCGCCTCTGGCAGCTGAACCTCGCGAACAGCACCTACGAGCTCGCCTACGACGACTCGCTGGTGCCCGGCGGCGCCGCCCCGCTCACCGGCGTGGACAATGTCACCGGCTCCTCCTCCGGCGACCTGTTCATCGCCGAGGACGGCGGCAACATGGAGATCTGCCTGATCACCCCGGACGACACCGTCGCGCCGTTCCTGCAGATCACCGGCCAGTCCTCCTCCGAGATCACCGGACCGGCCTTCTCCCCCGACGGCACCCGGCTGTACTTCTCCAGCCAGCGCGGCACCACCGGCAGCTCCTCGGGCGGCATCACCTACGAGGTGACCGGCCCGTTCCGGGCGTAACAGCGCTCCTCCCCCCGCCGCTGGGCCCCGCCTCCGCCGAGGAGCGCGGCGCCCAGCGGCGTCAGCGTGTGCAGCACCGCGTTCCCGTGCCGGAGGGTGGCGATCAGGCCGGCCTCCCGCAGCACGCCCGCGTGCTGGCTCGCCGAGGCGAGCGACACCCCGGCCCGCCGCGCCAGCTCGCTCGTCGTCCCGCCGTCCCCGATGGCCTGCAGGACCTCCGCGCGGGTCTGGCCCACCAGCTTCGCCAGCGAGGACACGCCCGGCGGACGGACCGTCGGCGCCTCCCCGTGGGTCACCGGGTAGACCAGCACCGGCGGCAGCGCCGGGTCCCGCAGCATCACCGGCGTGCCCCGGCAGAAGTACGAGGGCTGGAGCAGCAGCCCCCGCCCGTCCAGGTGCACGTCCCGGTCGACCGGGTAGGCGGCCTCCAGGACCGGAGCCCGCCAGGTCAGCATCGGCGGCAGCGAGTCGAGCAGCTCCTCCGCGCCGCCGTCCAGGACGGCCCGCCCGCGCCGGGCCCGGTCCGCCTCCACCCGGGCCTGGATGTGCGGCCAGTACGGCTCGACGGCCGCCCGGTGGTAACTGCGCAGCGCCCCGAGCAGCCGGTCGAAGGGCTCCGGGCCGCCGTCGGCGAGGGCCCGCAGCGAGTGCGGCACGGTGCGGCCGCCCGAGCGGTCGGCGGCCAGCAGGGACAGCTCCGAGCGGAGCCGGCCGGGCGTGGTCGCGCGGACCGCCCCGAGCCCGTCGTCGAGGCCGTGGAGGCCCTCCGCGGGGGTGAGGAAATCGGGGAAATAGCCGCGGCTCGGGACGAGGGCGGCCAGCAGCCGGGTCTCCCCGCCGAGCCGCGCCCTCGTTTCGGTGCGCCATCCGCCGAACACCACCGGGCCGCGCCGGTCCCTTAAACGGTGAAAGCTGAGAATCGTTTCCCACAGGACGTCAGGACGGGCGGCGATCCGCACCCCCGCCAGATCGTCCGCGGTGAAATGAATACGAAGCATGAAGTCCCCACCTGTGCACTCGCAACCACCCCGCGGTCGAGTATGCACACCATCACTGCACGTTACCAGGGTGTTTCAGCCACAGTTGAAAAGCATCGCGGCGAACACGGCCCAACGGAAATGCTGTGCGGGTCGGGCAGGAAACCTTCAGGACCGAGGTGACGTGGTGAAGACCGTGGGGGGCTTTGCCCGTCCGGCGGCGGTCGGCGAGGGTTGCGGCTCACCTGCCCGACACCATGAAAAAGGGTGTGGCCCCCGGGTGGGGATCCGGGGGCCACAGCCGAAACATCCGCAAACACAGACGTTCAATTTCCAATAATTCAATGCGGACGTAATTGCACATGAATCTGACGTGAAAACGACGGGACGGACACCTCCGCACAAGGTGTCCGTCCCGTCTCTTTCGGATCCGGGGCCGCCGTCCGCCGGTGAGGGTTCGGAAGGGATGGCCGACGGCGGCCCCGGGGGCTTCGCGGGGCGCTCGGGCCCCTCGGGTCAGCGGCTGTCGCTGCCCTTGGCCTCGGCCGCCGCGCGACCGGCCTCCAGGCGCGCCACCGGGATCCGGAACGGCGAGCAGGAGACGTAGTCGAGGCCGACCTCGTGGAAGAAGTGCACCGACTCCGGGTCGCCGCCGTGCTCGCCGCAGACACCGAGCTTGATGTCGGGGCGGGTGGCCCGGCCGGCCTGGACCGCGGAGCGGACCAGCGCGCCGACGCCGTCCTTGTCGATGGTCTCGAAGGGGCTGACGCCGAAGATGCCCTTCTCCAGGTAGGCGGTGAAGAAGCTGGCCTCCACGTCGTCGCGGGAGAAGCCCCAGACCGTCTGCGTGAGGTCGTTGGTGCCGAAGGAGAAGAACTCGGCGGCCTCGGCGATCTGGCCGGCGGTGACGGCCGCGCGGGGCAGCTCGATCATGGTGCCGAGCGCCAGCTTCAGCTCCACGCCGGTCTCCGCCACGACCTCGGCGATGACCTTCTCGGCGTCCTCGCGGACGATCTCCAGCTCCTGGACGGTGCCGACGAGCGGGATCATGATCTCGACGCGCGGGTCGCCCTTGGCGTCGATCCGCGCGGCCGCGGCCTCGGCGATCGCCCGGACCTGCATGGTGAACAGGCCGGGGATGACCAGGCCGAGGCGGACGCCGCGCAGACCCAGCATCGGGTTCTGCTCGTGCAGCCGGTGCACGGCCTGGAGCAGGCGCAGGTCGTTCTCGTGCGGCTCCTTGCGGGACTCGGCGAGGGCGACGCGCACCGACAGCTCGGTGATGTCGGGCAGGAACTCGTGGAGCGGCGGGTCCAGCAGGCGGACCGTGACCGGCAGGCCGTCCATCGCCTCGAAGAGCTCGACGAAGTCGGTCTTCTGGAGCGGCAGCAGGGCCTTGAGGGCGTCGTCGCGCTCGTCGTCGGTGTCGGCCAGGATCAGCCGCTCGACGTACTGGCGGCGCTCGCCGAGGAACATGTGCTCGGTGCGGCACAGGCCGATGCCCTGGGCGCCGAAGCGGCGGGCGCGGGAGGCGTCCTCGGCGTTGTCGGCGTTGGCGCGGACCCGCAGGCGGCGGACGCGGTCGGCGTAGGCCATGATCCGGTGGACGGCCTGGACCAGCTCGTCGGCGTCGTCGGCGCCGGCGTGCATGCGGCCCTCGAAGTACTCGACGACCGGGGACGGTACGACGGGTACCTCACCGAGGTACACCTTGCCGGTGGAGCCGTCGATGGAGACGACGTCGCCCTCCTCGACGACCGCGCCCGAGGCGGTGGTCATCCGGCGGCGCTTGGTGTCGACCTCCAGCTCCTCGGCGCCGCAGACACAGGTCTTGCCCATGCCGCGGGCGACGACGGCGGCGTGCGAGGTCTTGCCGCCGCGCGAGGTCAGGATGCCCTCGGCGGCGATCATGCCGTCCAGGTCGTCCGGGTTGGTCTCGCGGCGGATCAGGATGACCTTCTCGCCGGAGCGGGACCACTTGACGGCCGTGTACGAGTCGAAGACGGCCTTGCCGACGGCCGCGCCCGGGGAGGCGGCGATGCCGCGGCCGATCTGCTCGACCTTGGCGTCCTCGTCGAACTTCGGGAACATCAGCTGGGCGAGCTGGGCGCCGGTGACGCGCTGGAGCGCCTCGGCCTCGTCGATCAGGCCCTGGTCCACCAGCTGGGTCGCGATGCGGAAGGCGGCACCGGCGGTGCGCTTGCCGACGCGGGTCTGCAGCATCCAGAGCTGGCCGCGCTCGATGGTGAACTCGATGTCGCAGAGATCCTTGTAGTGGGTCTCCAGCGTCTCCATGATCTGCATGAGCTGGTCGTACGACTTCTTGTCGATCGACTCGAGGTCGGCCAGCGGCACCGTGTTGCGGATGCCGGCGACGACGTCCTCGCCCTGCGCGTTCTGCAGGTAGTCGCCGTAGACGCCCTGGTGGCCGGAGGCGGGGTCGCGGGTGAAGGCGACACCGGTGCCGGAGTCCGGGCCGAGGTTGCCGAAGACCATCGAGCAGACGTTGACGGCGGTGCCGAGGTCGCCCGGGATGCGCTCCTGGCGGCGGTACAGCTTGGCGCGGTCCGTGTTCCAGGAGTTGAAGACGGCCTCGATGGCGAGGTCCATCTGCTCGCGCGGGTCCTGCGGGAAGTCGCGGCCGGTGTCGGCCTTCACGATCTCCTTGAACCGCTCGACGACCTTCTTCAGGTCCCCGGCGTCCAGGTCGGTGTCGCTGGCGACCTTCTTGGCGGCCTTGGCCTCGTCGAGGGCGTCCTCGAAGTGCTCGCCGTCGACGCCCAGCACGGTCTTGCCGAACATCTGGATGAGGCGGCGGTACGAGTCCCAGGCGAAGCGCTCGTTGTCGGCCTGGCGGGCGAGGCCGGCGACGGACTCGTCGGAGAGGCCGATGTTGAGGACCGTGTCCATCATGCCCGGCATGGAGAACTTGGCGCCCGAGCGGACCGAGACCAGCAGCGGGTCGTCCGCCTGGCCGAGCTTCTTGCCCATCTGCCGCTCGAGGGCGTCGAGGTGGGCCGAGACCTCGTCGCGCAGGGCGGCGGGCTCCGAGCCGGACTCGAGGTAGACCTTGCACGCCTCGGTGGTGATCGTGAAGCCCGGAGGGACCGGGAGGCCGAGGTTGGTCATCTCGGCGAGGTTGGCCCCCTTGCCACCGAGCAGGTCCTTCAGGTCCCTGTTGCCCTCGGTGAAGTCGTACACGAACTTCTGATCATTGTTTTCCGACACGGGTCTCGACTCCTCGACGACTCGGTTGGCTGCCCTGACGGCGAGGAACATACCCAGATCGAAGGCTTCTGGGGAGGTACGCCTACCGGTCACACGGTCGTAACCACCCGTCCGCCACCACTTCGAAAGTTACCGACGCGAAGCTTCCGCATTCACGCCCCGAAGCCCGCTTGACCCATTCCAGGGATAACGCGCTCACATGAGCGCCTTCTATGCGCATTTGCGTTCAACTCTTGAACACAAAAGGGGTGGCACCCAGTGCCACCCCTTCAGGCAGTGCACCCACTTGTAACCTGCTCATCTGAGCACCACCCCCCTCAGGGGTGGCGAGGATCACTCCCCTGGAAGGCCGAAAATCTCAGCCCCCGGACGTGTCCAGCTCGGCGTCCTCGCTCACTCCGGCACAGTCGTAGGGGTCCTTCAGCCAGCCGTCCGGCAGGACAACCCGGTTGTTTCCGGACGTACGGCCCCGGGGACCGTCCGCGCCCACCGGCCACGGCTGGTCCAGGTCCAGCTCGCTCAACTGAGCGCGCAGCTCGTCCAGGGACGAGGTGATCGCGAGCCGCTTGCGCATCTCCGAACCGACCGAGAACCCCTTCAGGTACCAGGCCACGTGCTTCCGGAAGTCGATGACACCCCGCGACTCGTCGCCGATCCACTCGCCGAGCAGCGTCGCGTGCCGCACCATCACCTCCGCGACCTCCCGCAGCCCCGGCGTCCGGTACTCCCCGGTGCCCTCCAGGCCCGCCACCAGGTCCGCGAAGAGCCACGGCCGGCCCAGGCAGCCACGGCCCACGACCACGCCGTCGCAGCCGGTCTCGCGCATCATCCGCACGGCGTCGTCCGCCGACCAGATGTCGCCGTTGCCCAGCACCGGGATCTCCGGCACGTGCTCCTTGAGCCGCGCGATCGCGTCCCAGTCGGCCGTACCGCCGTAGTGCTGCGCCGCCGTCCGCCCGTGCAGGGCGATCGCCGTCACGCCCTCCTCGACCGCGATCCGGCCCGCGTCCAGGTAGGTGATGTGGTCGTCGTCGATGCCCTTGCGCATCTTCATGGTGACCGGCAGGTCGCCCGCGTTCGTCACGGCCTCGTGCAGGATCGCCCGGAGCAGCGGCCGCGT
>NZ_JBHYKM010000017.1:52118-67543 GCF_042741435.1 Streptomyces sp. NPDC058955
TGTGGTCGTCGTCGATGCCCTTGCGCATCTTCATGGTGACCGGCAGGTCGCCCGCGTTCGTCACGGCCTCGTGCAGGATCGCCCGGAGCAGCGGCCGCTTGTACGGCAGCGCCGAGCCGCCGCCCTTGCGGGTCACCTTGGGCACCGGGCAGCCGAAGTTCAGGTCGATGTGGTCGGCGAGGTCCTCGTCGACGATCATCCGGACCGCCTTGCCGACGGTGACCGGGTCCACCCCGTACAGCTGGATCGAGCGCGGCTGCTCCGTCGCGTCGAAGCGGATGAGCTGCATCGTCTTCTCGTTGCGCTCCACCAGCGCCCGGGTCGTGATCATCTCGCTCACGAACAGCCCCTTGCCGCCGGAGAACTCGCGGCAGAGGGTCCGGAAGGGGGCGTTGGTGATGCCGGCCATGGGCGCGAGCACCACCGGGGGCTGCACGACGTGCGGGCCGATGGAGAGGGGGGAGAACGCGGTCATGTCTGCCATTGTCCCGCACCCGGACGGGTGACCTCAGGCGGCGGCGAGGGGCCGCTCCGCCCGCTCCCGGACCACCAGCTCCAGGAGCCGGGCGCAGCCGGCCCGGGTCTCCTCGTCGAGGGGGACGTAGGTGACGAGGACGGGTCCGGCGGAGGGGCCGAGCCACAGGTTGGTGTGGTCGAAGCGGAGCGGGCCGACGAGGGCGTTGCGGACCACCTTGGTCCGGCCGCCGGGTGCGACGACGTCGTGCCGGGCCCAGACCTCCCGGAACTCGGGCGAGGCGGCCTCCAGCCGGTGGACGAGCCGCTTCCAGGCGGGCTCGGCCAGGTGCTCGGCCATCTGGGCGCGGAGCTTCCCGGCGAGCAGGGCGATCAGCTCCGGCAGGTCGGTGACGGCGGCGCGGAACTCCGGGTCGGTGCAGGCCAGCCAGAGCGTGTTGCGGTCCTCGGGCGGCAGCGCGTCGAGGTCGCGGAAGAGCCGCCCGAAGGTGCGGTTGTGGGCGAGGAGGTCGAAGCGGCTGTTCTGGACGGCGGCGGGCACCGGCTCCAGCTGGTCGAGCAGGGCGCGGACGGCCGGGGTGACGGCGGGGCTGGGGGTGCCGGGCCGGGGGTCGGGCTGTCCGGCGAGGGCGAAGAGGTGGGCGCGCTCGGTCGGGTCGAGCAGCAGGGCGCCGGCGAGGGCGTCGAGGACCTGCGGGGAGACCTGGATGTCCCGGGCCTGCTCGATCCAGGTGTACCAGGTGACGCCGACGGCGGAGAGCTGCGCGACCTCCTCGCGGCGCAGGCCGGGGGTGCGGCGCCGGCGGCCCCGGACCAGGCCGACCTGTTCGGGGGTGACGCGCTCGCGGCGGCTGCGCAGGAAGGCGGCGAGCTCCCGCCGGCGGGCGTCGGGTCCGGTCGTCGCGGCGATGCTCATGGGGCAAGCCTGCCCGTCCGGGGAGCCGGGTGCCAGGCACTCGTGGTACCAGGATGAGGAGGCTCTGGTACCAGGGAGCGGGGGCGCCGATCGTCGGGGCGTGACCACGACGAGGACAACGACGACGACCCCGCCCCACCCGCCCGCCGCCGGCCTCGGCCCGCTCGGCCTGTTCACGGTCCTCCTGGGGGCGGCACTGCCCCTGGTCGACTTCTTCATCGTCAACGTGGCCCTGCCCTCGATCGGGCGGGACCTCGGCGCGGACGAGACGCTGCTGGAGCTGGTGGTCGCCGGGTACGGCCTGGCGTACGCGGTGCTGCTGGTGCTCGGCGGCCGGCTCGGCGACCTCTTCGGCCGGCGCCGGCTCTTCCTGGCGGGCCTGGTGGCCTTCGGCGTGACGTCGCTGCTGTGCGGGATCGCCCCGACGGCGTGGAGCCTGGTCGCGGCCAGGGTGGCACAGGGTGCCGCGGCGGCGCTGCTGCTGCCGCAGGTGCTCGCGACCCTTCACTCCTCGACGACAGGGGCCCGCCGGGCCCGGGCGCTGGGTCTGTACGGGGCGACCAACGGTCTCGCGTTCGTCTCGGGGCAGATCCTGGGCGGTCTGCTGGTCGCGGCGGACGTGGCCGGGCTCGGCTGGCGGGCGGCCTTCCTGCTGAACGTGCCGGTGGTCCTGGCGGCGCTGCCGATGGCGCTGCGCGCGGTCCCGGAGACCCGGGCGGCGGCCCCGGCGCCCCTGGACGTCCGGGGCACGGCGCTGCTGGCGGTGGCGCTCGCCGCGCTGCTCGTCCCGCTGACGGAGGGCCGCGCCGCGGGCCGGCCGGTGTGGACGTGGTGCGCGCTGGCCGCGTTCCCGGTGGCGGCGGCGGTGTTCTGGCGGACGGAGCGGCGGGTGGAGCGGCGGGGCGGCACCCCGCTGGTCCCGCCGTCGCTCCTCCGGCTGGCGCCGCTGCGCCGGGGCCTGGCCCTGGTGCTGCCGCTGTCGGGCGGCTTCGGCGGCTTCATGCTGGTGATCGCGGTGGCGCTCCAGCAGGGCCTGGCGCTGGGCCCGGTCGCCTCGGGCGCGGCCCTCGCGCCGATGGCGCTGGCCTTCTTCGGCGCGTCGCTGGCGGGTCCGCGGCTGGTGGCCCGCTGGGGCACCCGGGTGATCCCGGCGGGCGCGGCGGTGCAGGCGGCGGGGCTGGGGATGCTCGCGTGGACGGCCTGGCACTCCTGGCCGGAGGTCTCGCCGTGGACGCTGGCGCCGGGGATGGCGGTGGCGGGTCTGGGGCAGGGGCTCCAGCTGCCGGTGCTGTTCCGGGTGGTGCTCGCCGAGGTCCCGGCGGACCGGGCGGGCGTGGGCAGCGGGGTGATGGTGACGACCCAGCAGGCGGCGCTGGCCCTGGGGGTGGCGACGCTGGGCTCGCTGTTCCTGTCGCTGGCGGCGTCGGGCCCGATGGGCACGGCGCTGGCGACGACCCTGCTGGTGCAGCTGGGGCTGGCGCTGCTGACGGGTCTGTACGCCCTGCGGCTGCCGAGGGCGGCGGGCTGAGCGGGGACGGTGAAGGGCCCGGGCCGCCGGTGCGGTCCGGGCCCTTCGGTGGGGGCTACTCCTCGGAGGTGTCGGCGCTCCGGTTGCGCTCGCGCATCTTCTTCAGGAGGTCCTGCTTCTTGTCGTCCGCCGAGCGGCGGTCGGCGGCGCGGCTCGCGCTCGCGCCCTGCTGTTCGGCGCGGGACAGCTTCTTGCGCTGTCCGCCGACGCCGAGGAGGTTGTTGCGGCTCTTGGCCATGGGGGTCTCCCCTTCGGTGAGGTGTGCGGTGGGTCGTCGGTGGTCCGCCGGAGCGGCGCCGCTCTCACTCGTAGATCGGGAGGTGTGCATGCATGCCCCGCACGGTAGCGGGGCGGTTCGGCGCGGTGCATCCGGTTTTTCCGGGGGCGAGCACGCCCATCGAATGACAGATATTGAAATCTGTCATCGGTCATGTCATGGTTGTAGGGCACCCCTCCCCCTCCCTCCCCCAGGAGACCGCCATGCTTCCCACCCGCACCCTCGGCACCACCGGCCCCGCCGTCTCCGCGCTCGGCCTCGGCTGCATGGGCATGTCCGCGCTGTACGGCGAGGCCGACCGCGCCGAGTCGATCGCGACCGTCCACGCGGCCCTGGAGGCCGGCGTGACCCTCCTCGACACCGGCGACTTCTACGGGATGGGCCACAACGAGCTGCTCATCGCCGAGGCCCTGCGCACCGCCCCGGCCGGCCGCCGCGAGCAGGCGCTGACCAGCGTGAAGTTCGGCGCGCTGCGGACCGTCGAGGGCGGCTTCACCGGCTACGACGGCCGGCCGGCGGCGGTGAAGAACTTCGCCGCGTACTCGCTCCAGCGGCTCGGCACCGATCACATCGACGTCTACCGGATCGCCCGCGTCGACCCCGACGTGCCGATCGAGGAGACCGTCGGCGCCATCGCCGAGCTGGTCGAGGCCGGGCACGTCCGGCACATCGGCCTCTCCGAGGTCGGCGCGGACACCCTGCGCCGGGCCGCCGCCGTCGCCCCGATCGCCGACCTCCAGATCGAGTACTCGCTGATCTCCCGCGGCATCGAGGAGAAGATCCTGCCGACCGCCCGCGAGCTGGGCATCGGCGTCACCGCGTACGGGGTCCTCTCCCGCGGCCTGATCAGCGGCCACTTCACCCGCGACCGGGCGCTCGCCCCGGGCGACTTCCGCGGCATGAGCCCCCGCTTCCAGGGCGACAACCTGCACCGCAACCTCGACCTGGTGGACCGGCTGCGGACCGTCGCCGAGGCCAAGGGCGTCTCGGTGGCGCAGACCGCGATCGCCTGGGCCCTGGCGCAGGGCGACGACATCGTGCCGCTGGTCGGCGCCCGCACCCGGACCCGGCTCGCCGAGGCGCTCGGGGCGCTGGACGTCACCCTCGACGCGGCCGACCTGGCCGCGATCGAGGCGGCCGTCCCGGCCGGCGCCGCCGCCGGCGAGCGCTACCCGGCCGCGCAGATGGCCCACCTGGACAGCGAGCACTGACAGGTACTGTCGTCCCATGGCCGCCACCGAATCCCTGACCGCCGAGCGCATCCTCGAAGCCACCGAGGAGGTGCTGCGCCGGTACGGCCCCGCGAAGGCGACGGTCGTGGACGTGGCCCGGGCCCTCGGCGTGAGCCACGGCAGCGTCTACCGCCACTTCCGCACCAAGGCGGCGCTGCGCGAGGCGGTCACGGAGCGGTGGCTGGAGGGGACGATCACCGAGCTCCGCCCGTACGCGGAGGGCACCGGCCCGGCCGACGAGCGGCTGACCGGCTGGCTGACGGCGCTCTTCGTGCTGAAGCGGAACAAGGCCGGCGGCGACCCCGAGCTGATGGCCACCTTCCAGGTCCTCATCGGCGAGAACAGCGCGGTGGTCGACCGGCACGTGGACCACCTCGTGGAGCAGATCGCCGCCGTCATCGCGAGCGGGATCCGGGACGGGATCTTCACCGCAGCGGATCCGGACGTCACCACGACCGCGCGGGCCGTCTTCGACGCCACGGACCGCTTCCACGACCCGGCGCACGCCGCGGACTGGTCCGCTCCGGGCATCGAGGCCGCCTTCGAGGCGGTCGTCTCCCTGGTCCTCAGGGCCCTGCGCCGGGCCGCCTGAGGATCGTCCTGGAGATCTTTTGGACCGGAATACCCCTCCCTTCCTGTCCTGTACCTGACTAGTCTCTCCCCGACCGCACACTCTCAGGGGGAGACATGTCCGTCACCGAACGCCCGCCCGGCCCGCCGGCCCGCTCCGGGAAGGCGTCCGCCCTCGGCTGGCTCCTGACCATCGGGCTCAACGTCGTCGCGCCGATCGTCACGTACAACACGCTGACGGACGACCACGGCTGGTCCGAGTTCTCCGCGCTGCTGCTCAGCAGCGCCTGGCCGGTGCTCGACTCCGCGATCATGGTGGCCTGGCGGCGCAAGGTCGACGAGTTCGCGGTCGTCACCCTGGTCTTCCTGGTGATCACCGCCCTCGTCTCGCTGATCGGCGCGCACACCGCCCGCGCGCTGCTGGTCAAGGACTCCGGGGTGACCGGCCTGTTCGGGCTGCTGTGCCTCGTCACCCTGTTCGCGCCGCGCCCGCTGATGTTCTACTTCGGGCGGAAGTTCTCCACCGACGGCACCCCGGAGTCCACCGCCTGGTGGAACGGGCTGTGGCAGTACGAGGGCTTCCGCTCCACCCTGCGCACGATGACGCTGGTGTGGGGCGTGGCGTACGTGCTGGAGGCGCTGGTCCGGATCGCGCTCGCGTACGTCCTGCCGACCGACACCATGGTCGTGGTCAGCTCGGTGATGGTCTACGGCGTGCTCGGCGCGCTCAGCGTCTGGTCGGCCTGGTTCGGCAAGCGGCGGCAGGCCGAAGGGGAGCAGCGGCAGGCCGAGGCCGAAGCGGCGGCAGCGGCGGCCTGAGTTCCGCGCACACGGGAGAGCCCCCGGTCCGATGTTCCGGACCGGGGGCTCCGCCGTGCCAGTGGGGAGGTCAGCAGCCGATGAGGCGGCTGGCCAGGTAGCCCTGGATCTGGTCGAGGGAGACGCGCTCCTGCTTCATCGTGTCGCGCTCGCGCACGGTCACCGCGTTGTCGTCGAGGGTGTCGAAGTCGACGGTGATGCAGAACGGGGTGCCGATCTCGTCCTGACGGCGGTAGCGGCGGCCGATGGCGCCGGCGTCGTCGAAGTCGATGTTCCAGTTCTGGCGCAGGTCCGCCGCGAGGCCCTTGGCCTTCGGGGAGAGCTGCGGGTTGCGGGAGAGCGGCAGGACGGCGGCCTTGACCGGGGCCAGGCGGTGGTCGAGGCGGAGCACCACGCGCTTCTCCATGACGCCCTTGGCGTTCGGGGCCTCGTCCTCGGTGTACGCGTCGAGCAGGAAGGCGAGCATGGTGCGGCCGACACCGGCGGCGGGCTCGATGACGTACGGCGTGTAGCGGTCGCCGGACTCCTGGTCGTGGTACGTCAGGTTGGCACCGGACGCCTTGGAGTGGGCGGTCAGGTCGTAGTCGGTGCGGTTGGCGACGCCCTCCAGCTCGCCCCACTCGCTGCCGCCGAAGGAGAAGCGGTACTCGATGTCGGCGGTGCGCTTCGAGTAGTGGGAGAGCTTCTCCTGCGGGTGCTCGTACCAGCGCATGTTCTCCTCGCGGAGACCGAGGCCGGTGTACCAGTTCCAGCGCTGCTGCATCCAGTACTCCTGCCACTGCTCGTCCTCGCCCGGCTTGACGAAGAACTCCATCTCCATCTGCTCGAACTCGCGGGTCCGGAAGATGAAGTTGCCCGGAGTGATCTCGTTCCGGAAGGACTTGCCCATCTGCGCGATGCCGAACGGCGGCTTCTTGCGCGCGGCCGTCTGCACCAGGGCGAAGTTGGTGAAGATGCCCTGGGCGGTCTCGGGACGCAGGTAGGCGACGGAGCCGGAGTCCTGGGTCGGGCCGAGGTGGGTGGCGAGCAGGCCCGAGAAGTTCTTGGGCTCGGTGAAGGTGCCCTTGTTGCCGCAGTTGGGGCAGTTGAGGTCGGCGAGGCCGTTCTCGGGGAGGCGGCCGTGCTTCTCCTCGTACGCCTCCTCCAGGTGGTCGGCGCGGTAGCGCTTGTGGCAGGAGGTGCACTCGGTCAGGGGGTCGGTGAAGGTGGCGACGTGACCGGACGCCTCCCAGACCTCGGTCGCCAGGATGACCGACGAGTCGATGCCGACGACGTCCTCGCGCGAGGTGACCATGTAACGCCACCACTGGCGCTTGATGTTCTCCTTGAGCTCGACGCCCAGGTGTCCGTAGTCCCAGGCGGCGCGCTGACCGCCGTAGATCTCACTGCACGGGAAAACGAAGCCACGGCGCTTGCTCAGGCTGACGATGGTGTCGATCTTGTCGGCGGCCACGGTGCTCTCTTCATTACGACGACGAAGTGCGAATGCCACAGGTTACCGGCGCCCGCACCCCCCGTATCAAATCGGTTCGGCGACCGGCGGCCGCGCGGCCGGCGTGGCCCGTACCACAGCTCGGGCAATTGACAACCGTTTCCAGTTTTGTTGAAAATGAGTGTCATGAACGTACGCCGTCTGATACCCACCACCGCCGTCGCCGGAGCCGTCGCCCTCGGTCTCGTCACCCTCTCCGCCTGTGGCGGAAGCTCCTCGGCCGCCGACAAGGGGACGGACGGCAAGCTGGACGTCGTCGCGTCGTTCTACCCCATGCAGTACCTGGCCGAGCAGATAGGCGGCGGCCACGTGGCCGTCCAGACCCTGACCAAGCCCGGCGTCGAACCCCACGACCTGGAGCTCAAGCCGCGGCAGATCGGCGAGCTCGCCGACGCCGACGTGCTCCTCTACCTCAAGGGCATCCAGCCCGCCGTCGACGAGGCCATCTCCCAGGCCGGCGTGGAGCACACGATCGACGCCGCCACCCTCACCACCCTCGAAGCCCACACCACCGAGGAGCACGGCGACGAGGAGCACGCCGAGGAGGAGTCCCACGAGGGCCACGACCACGGCTCCGAGGCCGGGAACGACCCCCACGTCTGGCTCGACCCCGTCAAGTACGCCGAGGTCGCCAAGGGCGTCGGCGCCGCCTTCGCGAAGGCCGACCCGGACCACGCCGCGGACTACGAGAAGAACACCGCCGCCCTGGTGAAGAAGCTCGACGCCCTGGACACCGAGTTCGAGACGGGCCTGAAGAACACCGCCACGAAGACCTTCATCACCACCCACTCCGCCTTCGGCTACCTCGCCGAGCGCTACCACCTGGACCAGGAGGGCATCTCCGGCATGGACCCCGAGTCCGAGCCGAGCCCCGCCCGCGTCAAGGAGCTCCAGGACGTCGCGAAGGCCGAGAAGGTCACCACCGTCTTCTTCGAGACCCTCGCCAGCGACAAGACCGCGAAGACCCTCGCGCAGGACACCGGCCTGAAGACCGACGTCCTCGACCCGCTGGAGGGAATCACGGACCGGTCCAAGGGCGATGACTACATCGAGGTCATGCAGTCGAACCTCGCCGCGCTGAAGAAGGCCCTCGGCGCCAAGTGATCCACCCCCGCACGCAGGAGGCACTCGTGAGCGACGAGCCCGTCATTTCCGTCCGCGGAGCCACGGCGGCCCTCGGCGCCCGCCCCGTCCTCCGGGGCGTCGACCTCACCGTCCGGCCCGGAGACGTCCTCGCCCTGGTCGGCGAATCCGGCTCCGGCAAGAGCACCACCGCCCACGCCGTCCTCGGCCTGCTGCCGCCCGGCGCCCGCGTCGACGGCGGCACCATCCGGTACGACGGGACCGACCTGGCCGGCGCCGACGAGGCCGTCCTGCGCGCCCACCGCGGCCGCGCCATCGGCCTGATCCCGCAGGACCCGGCGGTCTCCCTCAACCCCGTGCAGCGGGTCGGCACCCAGGTCGCCGAGGTCCTCCTCCTGCACGGCCTCGCCCCCGACCGCGCCACCGCCCTCGCCCGGGCGGCCGAACTCCTCGGCGAGGCCGGCCTCGACCGGCCCCGGGACCGGGCCCTCCAGTACCCCCACGAACTCTCCGGCGGCATGCGGCAGCGCGCCCTCATCGCCATCGCCCTCGCCGCCCGCCCCCGCCTCCTCGTCGCCGACGAACCCACCAGCGCCCTCGACGTCACCGTCCAGCGCACCGTCCTCGACCACCTCGACACGCTCACCCGCACGGCCGGCACCGCCGTCCTGCTCATCACCCACGACCTCGGCGTGGCCGCCGACCGCGCCCGGCGGATCGCCGTCATGGCACGGGGCCGGATCGTCGAGACCGGCCCCACCGACGAGGTGCTGACCGCGCCCCGGCACCCGTACACCAGGTCCCTGCTGGCCGCCGCCCCGGCCTTCGCCCCCGCCCGCCGCGCCCGCCCGGCCGCGCCGCGGCGCACCGGCCTCCCCGACCTCCTCACGGCCGAGGACCTCGTCAAGGAGTACCCGCGCCGCCGCACCGGCCCGCACGGCCCGCTGCCCCCCGCCGTCGACGGCGTCAGCCTGCGCATCGCGCGCGGCGAGACCCTGGCCCTCGTCGGGGAGTCCGGCTCGGGCAAGTCCACGACCGCCCGGCTGCTGCTGCGCCTGACCGCCCCGACATCGGGCCGGATCACCTTCGACGGCCAGGACATCACGAGGCTGCGCGGGCCGGCCCTGCGCGCGCTGCGCCGCCGCCTCCAGATCGTCTACCAGAACCCCTATACCTCCCTCGACCCGCGGCTCGCCGTCGACGAGATCATCGCGGAGCCCCTGCGCGCCTTCCGCGTCGCCGACCGCGCCGAACGGACCCGGCGGGTCACCGAACTGATCGACCGGGTCCACCTCCCCGCGGCCGTGGCCCGCCGCCGCCCCGCCGAACTCTCCGGCGGACAGCGCCAGCGGGTCGCCATCGCCCGCGCCCTGGCCCTCCGCCCCGACCTCGTGGTCTGCGACGAACCCGTCTCCGCACTCGACGTGTCCGCCCAGGCCCGCGTCCTCGACGTGCTCGCCGAACTCCAGCGCGAGGACGGGCTGAGCTACCTCTTCATCACCCACGACCTGGCCGTGGTGCGCCAGATCGCCCACCGCGTGGCGGTGATGCGGCACGGCCGGATCGTCGAGACCGGTCCCGTGGAGACCGTCTTCACCGCACCCGCGGACCCGTGGACCCGGGAACTCCTCGACGCGATCCCCGGCCGCGGCCGTTCACCCCAGGGCGGCGGCTGAGCACACCGGCCGCATCGACCACGCCACCCCGGCGGGCACGGCCACCGCCGCCGCGTACCCGGCCGGGGAGGGCACGTCCGCCACGCTCCACCCGGCCGGCCGCGCCGCCGGCTCCGCGTCCGCCAGGCAGTCCGCACCCGGCGACCGCCCCAGGCCCGTGCCCAGGGCCTTGAGATACGCCTCCTTGCGCGTCCACAACCGGGTGAACGACACCGCTCGCGGGGCCGGGGCCAGCCGCTCCAGCTCCGCCCGCTCCCGCGGGTGCAGCCGCGGCAGGCACGCCTCCACCGTGCCCGGCGGACACATCCGCTGGACGTCGACGCCCGGCGTCCCCGGCCCCACGGCGACGGCGAGCAGACCGTGGCTGTGCGACAGCGAGAAGCCGGGCGCCGCTGCCACCCCGCGCAGCACGGGCCGGCCGTACCGGCCCTCCCGGCCGAACCGCAGCGCGGCCGGATCCACGTCCGCGTACCTCCCCAGGAGCTGCCGCAGCGCCACATGGGCCCACACGTAACGGTGTCGGCCGGCCGCCGTCACGAACCCCCGGGCCCGGCGCCGCTCGGCCTCGTCGAGCAGCCCGTACGCCCCCGGCGCCTCCCCGTCCGGCACCGTCAGCAGCCACACCTCCACGGCCCCCTCGCTCACCGCCGGCTCCGCTCCCCGGACGGCTCCCGCTCCCGCTTCGGCGCGTCGGCCGGCCGGGTCTCCCCGTCGCCGCGACGCCCGAGGGCGGCCGCGCCGAGTCCCGCCGCCAGCGACACCAGACCGCCCGCCAGGAAACCCCACCGCACGCCCCAGCGGTCGGCGAGCGCGCCGACGAGCAGCGCGCCCAGCGGCGTCGACCCCTGGAGGATCAGCGTGTACAGGGCCAGGACCCGGCCGCGCAGTTCGGGCGGGACCCCCAGCTGGACCCGGTGGTTGGCGGCCTGCACGAAGAAGATCGACGCACCGCCGGTGAGGAACAGCAGCACCATGGACGGGCCGTAGGACGACACCACCCCCACGCCCGCCTCCAGCAGCCCGCACCCGACCGCCGACCCGGCCACCAGCCGGGCCGACGGTCGGCCCCGCCGCACGGTCGTCAGCAGCGCCGCCACCAGCGACCCCGCCGCGAACACGGCCGTCACCAGACCGAACGTCGAGGCACCGGAGTGATGCACCCCCGCCGCCAGCAGCGGCAGCGTCAGCTGGAAGTTCAGCCCGAACAGCCCCACCACGGCCACCAGCACCAGCGGCACCACCAGATCGAGGCGGCCCGCCGCCCTCAGCCCGTCCACCACCCGCACCCGGTCGCCGCGCGCCCGCGCCCGCCCGGCACCGCCGCGCATCAGACGCAGCGCCACGACGGTGGCCGCGTAGCTCGCCGCGTTCAGCAGCATCACCCGGCCGACGCCGGCCGCCGAGATCAGCAGCCCGGACAGGGCGGGGCCGACGACCCGGGCGACGTTGAAGTACGCGGCGCTGAGCGCCGAGGCGTTGGGCAGCAGCTCCGAGCCGACGAGCTCCCCGACGAACGCCATCCGCGTCGGCACCTCGACCGCGTTCACCAGCCCGAGGGCGCACGCGAACACGTACACGTGCCACAGCCGGACCCCGCCCGTCAGGACCAGCGTCGCGAGCACCAGGGCCAGACCGCCCGACAGCACGTTCGCGGCCGTCAGCAGGGCCCGCTTGTCGTACCGGTCGGCGAGCCGCCCGCCGTACAGCGTGAACAGCAGCAGCGGCGCGAACTGGAGCGCCGTCACCGTGCCCAGCGCGCTCGCGGACCCGCCGGTGAGACCCAGCACGAGCCAGTCCTGCGCGACCACCATCATCCACGTGCCGGCCACCGAGACGAGCTGGCCGAGCACGAACAGCCGGAAGTCCCGGACGCGCAGGGCCCGGAACACGCCGCCGCCCGCGCTCACGACACGGGCCCGGCCGCCGCGCCGTCCGCCGCCAGACACTCCTCCAGGAACGCCAGGACCCTCAGGTGGTAGGAGCGGGCCGCCCACCCGAGGCTCACGTTGTGCCCGGCCCCGGGCAGCCGGTCCACCACCACCCGCGGCGCGAGCCCCAGCCGGCCCGTCAGATCGGCCACGTCGTCGGGCCCGTGCCGCCACCACGCCTCGTGCTCGGCGAAGGTGAAGCGCACCGGGACCCGTACCCGACCGAGGACGTCCGCGCCGCCGCGCGCCCAGTCGCCCACCGACTCCGCCTCCCGCTTCGGCATCGGAGCCACCACCGAACGGCTCGCGCGGAACGTGCCCGGCGGATAGAGGCCGAACGTCGGCCCCCAGTCGAGCCGCCGGGCCGCGAACCCCGGGCCCCGCACGAACCGGACGGCCGGCCGGTGCCCGACCCCCGACACGTCCACGCCCACCAGCCCCCGCGGCGGCCGGTCCGCCGCCACGGCGAGGGCGACCTTGCCGCCGAAGGAGTGCCCGAGCAGCAGCACCCGCGCCCCGGCGACGTCCTCCAGCGCGTCCGCGACCGCCCCGACCTGCCCGGCCACACCCCGCCCGTCCGGTTCGCGACCGGCGTACGGCCCGTACCCGGGCCGGTCCAGGGCGAGCACCGCGTAGCCCAGCCGGGCGCCGAGCGCGAGCAGGGACACGTCCGGGTGCGCCTGCCCGTCGAAGTACCCGGCGCTCATGCCGCCGCCGTGCAGCGCGACCACCAGCGCACGCGCCGCCCCGAGTCCGTCCTCCGGCTCGGCCAGCAGCCCCGTCACGGGCGCGGCCCGACCGGTCCCGAGCGTCACCCGACGCACCCCGGGCGACACCCGCGACGTCACGACGGCCATCCGCCCTCCCCTTCCCGCACGCTGCCGAAGAACCGACCCCTCCAGCATCGGCGGGCCTCGCCCGCGCCCTCAAGGCGCCCCGCTCCAGGACTCGGTGAGCTTCCCGCCGCTTTCCCCGGAATCGTCCGCGCGGCGCGAACTCCGGGTCAGGGAAGTGTCAGGAGCGGGCCGCCCGGCGCCGTGGACCGGGGCCGGTCAGTGGAGCACCTCGCGCTCCCACGCTCCGCGGGGCTGGGTGTGGAGCCGCCAGTAGTGGTCGGCGATGTCGTCGGGGTCGTACGCCGTCCCGGGCGCGACGGCGCCGCCGACGGTGACCGTGGCGACGTGCACGCCGGACGGTCCGTACTCCGCGTCGAGCAGCTCCACCAGGGCCCGCACCCCGGCCTTGCCGAGGGACAGGCTCACGTACGGGGGCTTCATCTCGGGCATCCCGCCGGTGACGACGAAGGTCCCGCGGCCGCGCTCCGCCATGCCGGGCAGCAGGTGCGCGGCGGTGGCGAGGGCGCCGAGGACGTTGACCGCATAGGTGTCCAGGTGGTCGCGGAGCCGGAGTTCACCGATGGCGTCGGGACGGATCACGGCGGCGTTGTAGACCACGGCGTCCGGCGGGCCGAGTTCGGCGACGGCCGTGTCGAGGGCGGCCCGCAGCGCCGCCTCGTCGGTGACGTCGGCGGTGAGGGGCAGCGCCCGTACCCCCAGGGAGGCGAGCGACCCGGCCGCCGTCTCCACCGTCTCCTTCGTGCGCGCGACCAGCGCGACCGGCAGCCCCTCCCGCGCGAACCGCCGGGCCACCGCCTGCCCGATCCCCGGCCCCGCCCCGATGACCAGCACACCCGCCATGACCGCTCCTTCGTCTCGTCGTGCGACGTCGGCAGGGCCAACCTCCCCCGGCCGCGCGATCTTCCCGGACCGGCGCCGGGACCCGCGGCGACGGGCCCGGAAGAAAATTCCGGGAAATCCCGCGAGCCGATGTAGAGAAGCGGGCGGGCGGCTCCGACCCAGGGGTGACGGCGCCACAGGGGCACCGGCCGACACCGAAGGAACGGTCGACATCATGGGCAAGCTCATCCACTTCGTGCACCAGTCCCTCGACGGCTTCATCGAGGGCCCGAACGGCGAGTTCGACTGGCCGGCGATGGGACCCGAGCTGTCCGCCCACTCCCGGGAACTCACCCCGGAGGGCACGGTCTTCCTGTACGGGCGCAAGGTCTGGGACCTGATGTCCGGCTTCTGGCCGCACGCCGAGCGGTACTCGCAGGACCCGCACGACCTGGCCTTCGCCCCGGTCTGGCGCAAGGCCCCCAAGGTGGTCGTCTCCCGCACCCTGCGCACGGCGGACCACAACACGCGGGTCGTCTCCGGGAACGTCGCCGCCGAACTCACCGCGCTGAAGGACGCCGGCCACGACCTCGTCCTCTTCGGCGGGTCCGAGCTCGCCGCCCACCTCACCGAGCACGGCGTCATCGACGAGTACCACGTCGTCGTCCACCCCGTCCTCCTCGGCGGCGGCCGCCCCGCCTTCCTGCCGGCGGCCTCCCGCACCCCGCTCACGCTGGCGGAGACGCGCACCTTCGACGGGCGCGCGGTCCTCCTGCGCCACACCACCGGCGCCTGACGGCCACCCCCGGGGCGGGGCGGGGCGGGTCCCGCTTGACCTTGACACGGTGACAAGCCTTTGACTGCCGGGCGAGGAGGTGGTCCCGATGACCATGACAGAGCAGGACCCCGACGTCGTACGGCGGGCTCTCCAGGCGCTGGAGGACGGGCGTCCGTCGGTGCGGCTGCGGGCCGCGCTGGCGGCCGGCACGACCCCCGACGCCCGGTTCGTGGACGCGCTGGTCGAGCGGTGCGCGGTCGAGCCCGAGTTCTTCGTCCGCGACATGCTGACCTGGGCGCTGACCCGGCACCCCGTCGAGCTGACGTTCCCGAGGACGCTCCGCGAGCTCGGCTCGGAGCGGGCGCAGGCGCGCGGCCAGGCGCTGCACACGCTCTCCAAGCTGGGGGACCGGCGGGCGTGGCCGGCGATCACGCGCGGGCATCTCACCGACGCCGACGACGAGGTGGCGCGGGCCGCGTGGCGGACGGCCGTCCTGTTCGTGCCGGACGGCGAGGAGACCGCCCTGGCCGAGGTGCTGGCCTCGCAGCTCGGGCGCGGCGGCCGGGACACCCAGCTCAGCCTCAGCCGCGCGCTGATCGAGCTGGGCGACGTGATCCTGCCGGTCCTGGGCGCCGCCTCGACCGCACCCGACCCCGGCGTCCGCGCGCACGCGCTCGCCACCGAGCGGATCCTGCGCGACCCCGACACCGGATTCGCGTACGCGATCGAGGAGGCGAAGCGCGTCGTGGCGCTCGGCGGGTCCGGGCGGGAGGGACACTAGGACCGGTCGACGGGAGGGACACCACGGCGTGTTGATCGGTGAGGTGGCACGCCGCTCCGGCGTCAGTGCCCGCATGCTCAGGCACTACGAGTCGCTCGGCCTGGTGCGGCCCACGGGGCGCCCCGGCCCGGGGTACCCGGGGTAACGCCCCGCGGACAAACGCCCGCTAGTACCCAAAGAAAGCCACCCCGCGCA
>NZ_JBHYKM010000017.1:67553-90352 GCF_042741435.1 Streptomyces sp. NPDC058955
CGGGGGGGCCGGGGGGCGGGGCCCCCCCGCCGCGCCGACCGGCCCCGCGGGCCCCGCCCCCCCGGGCCGGGGGGGGGGGCCCCCCCCCCCCCCCCCCCCGGCTCGGGCTACCGGGAGTACCGCGACGAGGACATCCGGCGGATCTTCCACATCGAGAGCCTCCGCTCGCTGGGGCTGTCGCTGCGGGAGATCGGCCGGGCGCTCGACGATCCCGGCTTCACCCCCGCGCAGCTCGTCGGCGACCTCATCGAGCAGACCCGGGCCCGCGTCGCCGCCGAGACCGAACTGCTCACCCGGCTGCGCCGCATCGACGCCACCGGCCCCGCCAGCTGGGACGACGCCCTCCAGGTCGTGGCGCTCCTCCAGGCCCTGGGCTCGGCCAGCAAGGACGCCCGGCAACGCGCCGCGCTGTCCTCGGGCGACGAGGTCCCCGTACCGGCGGAAGCGCTGGTCGAGGCGGCGCTGAGCGAGACGGAGCCCAATGTCGCCGGGGCTCTCCGCTGGGCGCTGGCCCGCTCCGGCGGCGGCTCCACCGGCCTCCTGGCCCGGGCCCTCGGCTCGCCGTCGGCGGCGGTGCGCGAACGGGCGGTCAGGACCCTCGCCGCGCTCCCCGGCGACGAGGCGACCGACCGGCTCCGCCACGGCCTCGGCCACCCCGACCCGGTGGTCCGCGGCCAGGCGGCCCTCGCCCTCGGCGGACGCGGGGAGCCCGGCGCGATCCCGGAGCTGGTGGAGATGGTCGTGGACGGCAGGAACGACACCGACGCGGCCGACGCGCTCGGCGCCCTCGCCACCGACGACGGGGCGGCGGACGCGATCGCGGCCCGGCTCGTCGACCGCCTCGCCGACGCCGCCACCGCACCCCCGGCCCGGGGCCGCCTCACCCAGGCCCTCGCCGACATCCCCGGCCCCGTCGCCTCCCGCGCCCTCACCGAGCTGACCGGGGACGACGACCCGGCCGTGGCCCTCACCGCGACCTACCTCCGCAGGCTCCGCGACACCCCGTGACCGGGGGACACCCGGCCGGCCGGGTGCGCCGGTCCGCCCGGGCCGGCGGTTTCGGCCGTCCGGCCCAGCGGGCCGTGTCGGTGCGCCGGGGCCGGACGCGGCGGGGCTGCAATGCCGCTACGACGTCGGTCCTCGTCGGCCGGCTGGAGCAGAACCCGACGCTCGCCGCCATCCCGAACACCCTCTTCCTCGCCGGCGGGCTCCCGATCCACCACCAGGGCTCGCCGATCGCCGGCATCGGCGTCGCGGGCGCGCCCAGCGGCCTCCAGGACGAGCAGTTCGCCCACGCCGGCATCGACGCCCTCGCGCACTGACGCGCCGCCGTCCGGCTACGCCGTCACCGACGGGTCCGCCGCCCCGCTCGTCTCCCAGGTGAGGTGGGCGGAGGCGGCGAGGGCCCGGAGGAAGGCGGCCGCGTCGAACAGCTCGCCGGCGGAGACGACCCCGGTCGTGCGGGTCCGGCCGGTGAGGATCCGGTGCACCGCCTCCACCGCGAGCGGCGCCGTGACGGCGTAGATGTCCCGGCCGGTGGCCACGGCCCGCCGCTCCGCGCCGCCGGAGCGGACGACGACGTCCACGAGGAAGGTCTGCGCGGACCGGCCGCGCTCGTCGACCGCCGTCGGGGCCGGCGTGTCCGCGCCGGTGACGCCGCCGGCCGCCTCGGTCGACATGTAGGTGGTCACCGTGGGCACGGACAGATGGCTCGGGATGGTCACGACATCGGCCATGGTGAACTCGCCGACGACCGGCCGCGGTCCCATGGGGGCGGGGAACGGCCAGGTCAGCGTGGGCAGTTCGTCGGTGTGGTACTCCAGGCGGCCGCCGGTGAAGCGGACCCGCCGGCCGCCGCGCCGCTCCGCCGACACCTTCCCGGCGAGCCGGGTCCCCTCCGTGGGCTCCCAGCCGCTCAGCCCGTACGCGACGTGCGCCTCGTCCGCCGCCGTCCAGTCGCCCATCGCGGCGGTGGCCAGCAGGTCGCCGAGACCGCCGTAGAACGCCATCGCCGGGAGGACCACCGCGCCGGCGGCCCGCGCGCGGTCGGCGAACCGGGCGAACGTGTCGGCGTTGGCCTCGATCTCGGCCGCCACGTCGACGTACGGGATGCCGGCCCGCAGCGCCGCCTCGATCACCGGCGCGGCGGTGGTGGCGAACGGCCCCGCGCAGTTGACCACGGCGTCGGCGCCGGCCAGCGCCCGGTCGAGCGCCGCCGGATCGTCGACCGCCGCGGGGCGGACGTCGAGCCCGGGGTACCGCTCCGCCAGCGCGCGCAGCTTCCGGCCGTCCCGCCCGGCGAGGACCGGGACGAACCCGCGCTCGCGCAGGTGCGCCACCACGAACCGGCCCGTGTGTCCGTACGCGCCGTACACCGTCACCGTCTGTCCTGCCGCCATGAGGTCACTCCCCGTGCTGTGCCGCGTCCGGTCGACTGCGGCCCGTGGTGACCATCCTGGAATGGTTGAATGCGCAACGGTGAGTGTCGGAAACGACGTGCCCCATACACTTCCGGACATGACCTCAGTCGCGCTGGCCGTCACCGACGGGATGCTCCACTTCGAACTCGCCATCGCCCACGAGGTGTTCGGATCAAAGCCGGACGCGGTGACCGTCCCCTGGTACGACCTCGTCGTCTGCGGACCCGGTCCCGTCCCCTTCGGCCCGTTCCGGCTGCGGCCCGACCACGGCCTCGACCGGCTCCGGGACGCCGACACCGTCGTCGTCCCCGGCTGGGCCGACGTCGACGCGGCCCCGCCCGCCGCACTCGTCGACGCCGTGCGCGCGGCCCACGCGGCGGGCGCCCGCGTCGTCTCCCTCTGCACCGGGGCCTTCGTGCTCGCCGCCGCCGGACTGCTCGACGGCCGCCGCGCCACCACCCACTGGGCCCACACCGACGCCCTGGCCGCCCGCCACCCCGAGGTGGAGGTCGACCCGGACGTCCTCTACGTGGACGACGGCAGCGTCCTCACCTCGGCCGGCAAGGCCGCGGCGCTCGACCTCTGCCTGCACCTGGTGCGCCTCGACCACGGCTCGTCCATCGCCAACACCGTCGCCCGCAGGCTCGTCGTGCCCCCGCACCGGTCCGGCGGACAGGCCCAGTTCGTCACCGCCCCGGTGCCGGCCCAGGACGACCACCCGCTGACCGCCCTGTTCCCCTGGGTCGTCGAGCGCCTCGACCGGCCGCTGACCGTCGAGGACCTGGCCCGGCGGGCCGGGATGAGCTCGCGCCACCTGACCCGCCACTTCCGCGCGGCCACCGGCACCACCCCGCTGCAGTGGCTGCTCGCCCAGCGGATCCGCCGCGCCCAGGAACTCCTGGAGCGCACCGACGACGGCGTCGACGCCATCGCCGCGGCCACCGGCATGGGCACCGCCACGACCCTGCGCCGGCACTTCAACCGGACCCTGGGGGTCCCGCCGGACAGCTACCGCCGCACCTTCCGCACCCGCACGGGACGCGCCACCGCCGTGGCGCCATGACGGCGGCGCGTCCCGTGCGGGCCGTGCGTCAGTAGGTCAGGATCCCGGGGTCCGTCACTCCCTCCGCTCCCGTCTCCACGTGTCCGGCCAGGCGGCGCACGTAGTCGGTGTGCGCGGCGGACGTGACGGTGACGTCGTACCACCGGCCGGACGCCGCCAGCGGCACCGAGTGGCGGACGGTCGCGCCGCGGGCCACCGTCAGCGTCTGCGGGGTGCCCGCGTAGGCGTGGGCGACGGTCACCGTCGTCGTCGGGCCGGCGTTGGTGAAGGTGAGGTCCAGATCGCCGGTGGTGGCGTTGTGGCGGGCGGTGACCTCGGGGACGGCGGTCTTGCCGGGGGAGCGGAAGCGGCACAGGAAGCCGTTCGGGCCGTGCACGGTGAGGTCGGTGGTGCCCTTGGAGTACTTGGTGTTCCAGGTGTCCGCGATCGACGCGCCGGCCGCCGCCGTGTACGTCCAGGGGGCGTCCGTGCGGTTCGCCGAGGTCACGTAGAACTGGGCGCCGGCGGACGGCCCGCCGCTGAAGGAGAGCCGGAAGGTGCCGGCCGTGGTGTCGGCGCTGCCGTCCACGTACGGGGCGTACGTGAGAGGGCGGGTGGGCTTGGACCCGGGCTCCTGGCGGGGCATCGACCCGACGGCCGGCGCCGTGGCCGGGAAGTCCGGGTGGCGGTCGCGGTCCGGCGGGTAGTAGCCGGCCGTCGGCGGCAGCGCGACCGGCTGCGGCTGGGCACGGGTGAAGTCGAAGGCCGAGGTCAGGTCGCCGCAGACGGCCCGCCGCCAGGGCGAGATCTGCGGCTCCTGGACGCCGAAGCGGCGCTCGATGAAACGGATCACCGAGGTGTGGTCGAAGGTCTCGGAGCAGGTGTAGCCGCCGGTGGACCACGGGGAGACGACGATCATCGGGACACGGGGCCCGAGGCCGTACGGTCCGGCGACGTACCCGGTCTTCCCCGGGAAGTGGTCCAGCGCGGTCGGGGTTGTCGACAGGCCCTGCGCGGCCGAGGCCGGCACGTACGGCGGGACGACGTGGTCGAAGAAGCCGTCGTTCTCGTCGTACGTGATGAACAGCGCCGTACGGGCCCACACGTCCGGGTTCGACGTCAGCGCGTCGAGGACCTGCGCGATGTACCAGGCGCCGTAGTTGGACGGCCAGTTGGAGTGCTCGGAGAACGCCTCGGGCGCGGCGATCCAGGAGACCTGCGGCAGCCGGCCGCCCTGCACGTCGGCGCGCAGCCGGTCGAAGAACCCCTCGCCCGCCTTGGCGTTCGTGCCCGTGCGGGCCTTGTCGTAGAGCGGGTTGCCGGGCTGGGCGTTGCGGTAGGTGTTGAAGTAGAGCAGCGAGTTGTCGCCGTAGTTGCCGCGGTAGGCGTCGCTGATCCAGCCCCAGGAACCGGCCGCGTCCAGGCCGTCGCCGATGTCCTGGTAGACCCGCCAGGAGATCCCGGCGGCCTCCAGGCGCTCGGGGTACGTCTTCCAGCCGTAGCCGGCCTCGGCGTTGTTGAGGACCGGGCCGCCGCCGGTGCCGTCGTTGCCGGTGTGACCCGACCAGAGGTAGTAGCGGTTCGGGTCGGTCGAGCCGATGAAGGAGCAGTGGTAGGCGTCGCAGATCGTGAACGCGTCGGCGAGCGCGTAGTGGAAGGGGATGTCGTCCCGGGTCAGGTACGCCATGGTCGCCTTGGTCTTGGCGGGTATCCACTGGTCGTAGCGGCCCTGGTTGAACGCCTTCTGGCCACCCGCCCAGTCGTGGTTGAGCCCCTGGAGGAACTCCATGCCGAGCTGCGCGCTCTCCGGCCGGAAGGGCAGCGTCACCTTCGAGCCATCGGCCTGGTTCCACACGGACTTCCCGCTGGGCAGCGTGACCGGACGGGGGTCGCCGAAGCCGCGGACGCCCTTCATCGCCCCGAAGTAGTGGTCGAAGGAACGGTTCTCCTGCATCAGGACGACGATGTGCTCGACGTCCTGCAGGGTGCCGGTGGACCCCTGCGCGGGGATGGAGGCGGCGCGTGCGATGGACTCGGACAGCGCGCTGAAGGCGACGGCGCCACCGGCGAGCTGAAGGAACCGGCGGCGATCGAGGTCGGCCATGGGGGAGTAGTCCTCCGGAAGTCGAGCGGACGGAAACGGAACGGCGGCCGGAGACCGGCGTTGGAGCGCCCCAAGAAGAGCGCCCGAGAGCCACCGCCCCACGACCGTCCCGTGACTTCCCGCTGTACACCCGGCGAAATCCCCTGCGGCAGGGGAACCGGCCTCGACCGCAGGGCCCGGGTGCGGGGTGGGGGAGGGGGTCGGGGACGATGGGGTGGTGATGTATCTGGACAGACGACTCGCCGGCAGCTGGTTCGGTGCCGTCGTCAATGTGATGGAGTCGACCGACATCGACTTCCTGCCCGACGGCTGGGGCTGGAGCACGCTGGACAGCGTCAGCGGACAGCTGTCGGTCTCGCGCTTCCGCTGGTCCACCCCGTCCGCCGGGGTGCTGCGGCTCCGCTTGTTCTGGGAGGTCGGCGGGGAATCCGGCGTGGGAGGGTTCAAGGCCGTCGAACACGTCGAGCCGAGCGAGGAGGTCGTCGTCGTGCGGTACGCGCTCGAACGACGACGGCACCCCGTCTCGGAGACGTACGAGGACGCGCTCGTGGTGGACCCCGCGATCGACTACGAGTCCGTCTTCTACCGGGGCGTCAGCATGCCGACGGCCGCAGACGACCCCTCCGCGCAGGCCGTGCCCTACCCGCCGGCGCCGCGCCCCGCCGCCCCGCGGCGGTAGCCCCGTACACCGTCGCCGCGACGGACGACAGGGCCGTCCGGCCCCCCTCCCGTGGGGCCGGACGGCGGTTGCGCCCCGGTGCCACACTGACGCGCGCCCCGTTCGTGATCTTGTGGGGCCGGTACGGGTGCCGGTCCCCGCGCGGCGGGCGTGCGACGCGTGGAGGACGACGTGCAAGAGGTGCCGATGACGGCGGCGGACCGGACGGAGCCGTGGGGCGCACGGCAGGCGGCGGAGCACCGGAGGCCGGGCGGGCCCGGCGCCGCGGGGACCGGCGGGTACGACGAGTACCACGCGCTCCTCGCCCGGCAGGACGCCATGCGCCTGCGGCAGCGCCTGCTCGCCCCGGCCCGGACGACCGCAGCCGCCCCGGCGCCGGTCTCCTCCGACGGGCGCGCCGACCGGGAGACCATCCGGCGGTACCTGCCGCTGGTCACCCCCTTCGACGGCCTCATCGCCCACCTCTACCAGGCCATGTTCGAGCAACACCCCTATCTGCGAGGGCTGTTCCCCGACTCGATGGACTTCCAGCGGGCCCACCTGGAACGCGCCTTCTGGTACCTCGTCGAGAACCTGGACCGGCCCGACGAGGTGACCGCCTTCTGCGCCCGGCTCGGCCGCGACCACCGCAAACTCGGCGTCCGACCGGTGCACTTCGAGGTGTTCGAGGCGGCGCTCGCCGAGGCGCTCCGCCGCCGGGCCGGCGCCGCCTGGGTCCCGGAGCTGGAGGACGCCTGGCTGCGGATGGTGCGGTTCGCCGTCGCCGCCATGGTCGACGGCGCCGAGGAGGCCGTCGGCGAACCCGTGTCGTGGCACGCGACGGTGACCGGGCACGAGCTGCGCCGCCCCGACCTCGCCGTCCTCCGGGTGCGGACCGCCGAACCCTTCCCGTACCGCGCCGGCCAGTACACCAGCGTCGAGTCCCCGCGGCTCCCGCACGCCTGGCGCCCGTACTCGATCGCCTGCGCGCCCCGCGCCGACGGCGAGCTGGAGTTCCACGTCCGCCGCACCGGACCCGGCGGCCTCAGCGACGTCCTGGTGACGCACACCCGGGCCGGCGACCACCTGCGGCTCGGCCCCGCCCAGGGGACCGCCACCCTGGACGACGTCCCCGAGCCCGACGCGGCGCGCGACCTGCTCCTCGTCGCCGGCGGTACGGGCTGGGCCACGGCCAAGGCCCTCCTGGAGGAGCTCGCCGTCCGCCGCCCGCAGGGCCGCACCGCACACCTCTTCCTCGGCGCCCGCACCCTGGACGACCTCTACGACACCGCCGCCGTCGCGGAACTGGAACGCCGCCGGCCGTGGCTCCGCGTCGTGCCGGTCGTCGGCGAACACGCCGCGGGCGCCGAGGCGGGTACGGTCGCCGACGCCGTCGTCCGGCACGGCGACTGGTCCCGCCACCTCGCCTACGTCAGCGGACCGCCCGCCATGGTCACCGCCACGCTGGACCGGCTGGCCGACGCCGGACTGCCCGCCGGGCGGGCGCGCCACGACCCGGTCGGCGGCACCGTGCCGCTGCCGCGCGGGCCGCTGACCGGGGCCTGACGCCCGAGGCGTACCCGGACTCAGTCCGCCGCGACCAGCCGGACGCCCGTGACCAGGTCCGGCCGGATCCGGACCACCTGCTCCGGGGCCCGGTCGAGCCACGGGCTGAGCACCGTCGCGTAACGCGCCGCCTCCTCGGGGTCGGTGACCAGCCGGCAGTAACCGGTGACCACCACGCTCCACCCGAGCCGGGTGCCGGTGTCGATCTCGTCGGCCTCGTACGCCACGACGACCCCGCGCGTCCCCGCCTCCCGGGCCCGCCGGGCGAGCGCCGCCCCCTCGTTCGTACGGATCACCACGTCGCCGCCGTCGAGGACGTGGTGGACCGGGCGGATCGCCGGAAGGGCCTGCTCGGTGAAGACGATCCGGCCGAGCGGCACCCCGGCGAGCAGCCGGAGCGCCTCGTCGGGGCGGAGTTCGACCGCCCGTCGACGCGGCGCCGCGGGGGCGGCGCCCTCTCGGACCTCGACCCGGACGGGTGCGGCTTCGTCGTGCACGGTGCCTTCCTGGGAGTTCGGTGGGGCGCGCCGCCGGACGCGCGTCGGGCACGGGGCCCGGTCGTCCCAGTACAGGACGGCCCGGCGTCCCGCGAAAGGGTCCTTCGGCCCCCGGCGGCGTGGCCGACCGGACGTCCCGAACGGCACCGCCCTGCCACAGGCCCCCCGTGCCACACGAATCGCGGCCCGGTGCGCCGACTCCGGTCCGGGGGACGGCCGGACCGGGCGGGGAGACCGGCGCCCCGGGTCGCGGAGGCATTCGACCAAGGAGCGGGACCCGCCTGACAGGGCCGTTCGACCCCCCGGCCCGGGGCCGAAGGGCCCGGCGGCCCCGGTGCCATACTGTCGCTCGCTCCCGGCCGATCACGACCGTGCCGTGGGGCCGCCACCGTCCGCGTCGCCGTCGCACCCCCTGCCCAGGAGTCCTCCGTGAAGCCCCCGACCGCCCGTCCCGCCGACCCGATCCGGGTCTTCCTCCTCGATGACCACGAGGTCGTCCGCCGGGGCGTGCGGGACCTCCTGGAGGCCGAGGAGGACATCGTCGTCGTCGGCGAGGCCGCCTCGGCGCGCGAGGCGCTGGCCCGGGTGCCCGCCGCGCGCCCCGACGTGGCCGTGCTCGACGTCCGGCTCGGCGCCTCCGGCGGCGACCACGAAGGGGTCGCCGTCTGCCGCGAGCTGCGGACCGAACTCCCCGGCCTGGCCTGCCTGATGCTCACCTCGTTCGACGACGACGAGGCCCTGTTCGACGCCATCATGGCCGGCGCCGCCGGATACGTCCTCAAGCAGATCGGCGGCTCGGACCTGGTGACGGCCGTCCGCACGGTCGCCACCGGCCGGTCGCTCCTCGACCCGAGGATGACGGAGCGGGTGATGGCCCGGATCCGCGGCACCGACGGCGGTCCCCGGAACGCGGTGCCCGCCGAGCTCGACCGGCTCACCCCGCGCGAGCTGGAGATACTCGACCTGATCGGCCTCGGCCTGACGAACCGGCAGATCGCCGAGCGGCTCTTCCTCGCCGAGAAGACCGTGAAGAACCGCGTCTCGGCCATCCTCGGGAAACTGGGCGTCGGCCGGCGCATCCAGGCCGCGATGATCGCCGAACGGTTCCGGGAGCCGCACCACGACCCGTCCTGACGGCCCCGGCGCCCCGGCCGGCGTCAGCCGGCGGGCAGCGGTGCGCTCCACACGATCCGGGTGCCGCCCTCCGCCGGTGTCTCCAGCCGGAGCGTGCCGCCGCACTGCTCCGCGCGCGAGCGCATGTTCAGCAGCCCGCCGGTCGGGGCGGCCGTCCCCAGGCCCGCGCCGTCGTCCGTGACGGTCAGCACCAGCCGGTCGGCCGTGTCCGGCACGGAGAGCGTGACCTCGGCCCGGCCCGCCCCCGCGTGCCGGGCCGTGTTGCTGAGCGCCTCCGCCGTGACCGCGAGCACGTGCTCCGCCAGGCTCTCCGGGACGCTCGTCCCGACCGGCCCCGTGATCCGCAGCGCGGGCGGGAACCCGAGGTGCTGGGCGGCCAGTCGGGCCGTCTCCGCCATCCGCCGGCGCAGCGCCGTCCCGCCCGACCGGTCGTCGGCCGGCGTCCGCAGCTGGAGGATGGTCGAGCGGATGATCTGGATCGTGGCGTCCAGGTCGTCCACCGCGCGGGTCACCCGCTCGACCGCCTCCGGCCGCTCGATGACCCGGGTCGCGCTCTGCAGCGTCATCCCCGTCGCGAACAGCCGCTGGATCGCCAGGTCGTGCAGGTCCCGCGCGATCCGGTCGCGGTCGTGGAGCACCGCCAGCTCCTCGGACTGCGCCCGCCGGCGGGCGAGTTCGAGCGCGATCGCCGCCTGGTCGGCGAAGCCGCTGATCAGCTCCGTCTCGGTCGGGTCGAACCCGGGCCGCCCGGCCCGCCGGCTCAGCCGCAGCGCGCCGCACAGCGCGTCGTCGACGGGCAGCGGCACCGCCACCACGGGCCCGTGCTCGGCCTCGCCCGCCTCCGGGGCGCCGCCGTCCAGCGTGCCCGCCCGGGGGTCGGTGCGGACGTCGGTGGTGACGACGGGGCCGCGCGTACGGGCCGCGAGGCCGGCGAGGGAGCCCGACGCCGGGAGCCGCGCGCCCCGGACGCGCGCGGCCGCGTCGCCGTGCGCCACCCGTACCGTCAGGTCGCCGGCCGGCACGGACGGCAGCAGGACGGCGGCGAGGTCGGCGTCGGCCACCTCCATCGCCCGCCGGGCGATCAGCCGCAGCACCTCGTCGGCGTCGGTGCCCGCGAGCAGCGCCCGGGTGATCTCGCCCAGCGCCTCCAGCCGGTGCTCCCGGCGCCGGCTGTCGTGGTACAGGCGCGCGTTGTCGACGGCGACGCCCGCCGCCATCGACAACGCGGTGAGGACGGCCTCGTCGTCCGCGTCGAACGTGCCGCCGCCCCGCTTCTCGGTGAGGTAGATGTTGCCGAAGACCTCGTCCCGGATCCGGATCGGCGCCCCCAGGAACGTCCGCATCGGGGGGTGGTGGGCGGGGAAGCCGAAGCTGCTGGGGTGCCGGGTGAGGTCGTCCAGGCGCAGCGGCGAGGGATTGCGGATCAGTTCGCCGAGGATGCCGTGGCCGCAGGGGGCGGGGCCGATCCGCGCCACCAGCTCGTCCGCCATGCCGACGGGCAGGAACTGGGAGAGCTTGCGCCGGTCGTCGATCACCCCGAGCGCCCCGTACTCGGCGCCGGTGAGGCCGACCGCGGCCTCGACGATGCTCCGCAGCACCTGGGGGAGTTCGAGGTCGCGGCCCAGGTCCGTGACGGCCGCGAGCAGCGCCTGCGTCCGCTCGGGGACGTCGAGCCGCGGCCAGCCCGGCACCGGCCCGCCACCGGTCCCGCCGGTACGCCCCCGCGCCCCGGTGTCGTCCGCCGCCGTCGGGCCGGCTGTCCCGTGCATCTCCGCCGCCTGTCCTCGTCTCGTCCCACACGGGCCGCACCCTGCCGCGACCCCCGTCCGCAGCGTACGCGACCTGCGGGAACGCCCCGGAAGGGCCGAACGGCCCTGCCTTCCGTCCGGGCCGACCGGCCCCGCACCCGCGGCCCGTCCGGGGCCTCTTCGGCCCTGCCCCGCCCCGGCCCGCGCCGACGAGCATGGCCCGGCGGCAATCGGTGTCGAGGAAAGGAAGGTCGTCGTCCGGTGGACGAGACACGCGGTACACGGATCACGACGGAGCAGCCGGCCGGGGCGCGGACCGGCCACCGGGAACGGCCCTCCTGGGTCGGGTGGCTGACCACCACCGACCACAAGCGGATCGGCACCCTCTATCTCTGCTCGGCGCTGTTCTTCTTCGTCGTCGGCGGTGTGATGGCCCTGATGATGCGCGCCGAACTGGCCCGCCCGGGCACCCAGATCATGTCGAACGAGCAGTTCAACCAGGCGTTCACCATGCACGGCTCGATCATGCTGCTGCTCTTCGCCATGCCGCTCTTCACCGGCTTCGCCAACTGGATCATGCCGCTGCAGATCGGCGCTCCGGACGTCGCCTTCCCCCGGCTGAACATGCTCGCCTACTGGCTCTACCTCTTCGGCTCCCTGATCGCCGCCGGCGGCTTCCTGACCCCCGGCGGCGCGGCGGACTTCGGCTGGTTCCTGTACGTGCCGCTGTCCGACGCCGTCCACTCGCCCGGCCTCGGCGCCGACCTGTGGATCATGGGCGTGGCGCTCTCCGGTTTCGGGTCGATCGCGGGAGCGGTCAACTTCATCACCACGATCCTCTGCATGCGCGCCCCGGGCATGACGATGTTCCGGATGCCGATCTTCACCTGGAACGTGCTGCTCACGTCGCTGCTCGTGCTCATGGTCTTCCCGGTGCTCGCCGCCGCGCTGTTCGCGCTCGAATGCGACCGGAAGTTCGGCTCGCACGTCTTCGATCCGGCCACCGGCGGCGCGCTGTTGTGGCAGCACCTCTTCTGGTTCTTCGGCCATCCGGAGGTGTACATCCTGGCGCTGCCGTTCTTCGGCATCATCTCCGAGGTCGTCCCGGTCTTCAGCCGCAAGCCGATGTTCGGCTACATCGGGCTCGTCGCCGCGACCATCGCGATCGCGGGCCTCTCCGTGACGGTGTGGGCGCACCACATGTACGTCACCGGCGGCGTCCTGCTGCCGTTCTTCTCCTTCATGACGTTCCTCATCGCCGTGCCGACCGGCGTGAAGTTCTTCAACTGGATCGGCACCATGTGGAAGGGCTCGCTGTCCTTCGAGACCCCGATGCTGTGGGCCGCCGGCTTCCTGATGACGTTCACCTTCGGCGGCCTGACCGGCGTCATCCTGGCCTCGCCGCCGATGGACTTCCACGTCTCCGACTCGTACTTCGTCGTCGCGCACTTCCACTACACGCTGTTCGGCACGGTCGTGTACGCGATGTTCGCCGGCTTCCACTTCTGGTGGCCCAAGTTCACCGGCAGGATGCTCGACGAACGGCTCGGCAAGATCACCTTCTGGACCCTGACCGTCGGCTTCCACGCCACCTTCCTCGTCCAGCACTGGCTCGGAGCCGAGGGCATGCCGCGCCGGTACGCCGACTACCTGGACGCGGACGGCTTCACCGCCCTCAACACGGTCTCCACGATCGGCTCGTTCCTGCTCGGCCTCTCCTTCCTGCCGTTCTTCTACAACGTCTGGAAGACCAGCCGGTACGGGACGATGGTCGACGCCGACGACCCCTGGGGCTACGGCCGTTCGCTGGAGTGGGCCACCTCCTGCCCGCCGCCCCGCCACAACTTCCACAGCCTGCCGAGGATCCGCTCCGAGTCCCCGGCCTTCGACCTGCACCACCCCGAACTCGCGGAGCTCGACCGCCTGGAGAACACGGCGCACGAGACGGCGGGCGCCCGGTGAGCGGCGTCCTCCTCGCCCTCGGGGCCGGCGCGGTGACGGTCTCCGGCTGCGTCTGGTACGTCCCCGCCGTCGCCGACCTGCGCGCGGGCGCCGACCGCCCGGGGTCCCGCCGCCTCGCCGCCACGGCCTGCCTCGCCGGCTGGTCCACGGCGGCGGCCGTCACCCTGCTCCTGCTCCTCCGCGCCCCGGGCGCCCTCGTCCTCGGCCCGGCCGTCACGGGCGCCACGGCCACGGTCCTCCTGCGCGCCGGAGCGGTGCTGCGCCGGGGCCGGGAACGCCGCGAGGACGCCCGCTGCTGGACGGCCCTCTCGGCCGCCCCGCCCCCGCGCCGCCGGTCCCCCCAGCGGGCCTTCGCCCGCCGCACCGGTGCCGGCCTGCTCCTCGCCACGGTGGCCGCCCTGGCCCTGACGGCCTGGCGGCCCGAGGACGGCGGCCCCACCGGCTTCGCGACGGTCGCCGTGCCCGCCGCGCTCGCCGGCGGCACCCTGATCGCCGCCGCGGTACCGGCCGTGCGGCGACGGGCCGGCTGACGGCGGTCCGCTCAGAGGTGGCCGTGCAGGAGGTCCCGCATCCCGGCGCCGGTCAGGACGCCCGTACCGCTCGCCACCGCCTCCCCGTCCTTCAGGAGGACGTAGGACGGGGCTCCGGCGACCTGGTAGCGCCTGGTCGCGTCCGGGCAGCGGGTGATGTCGACGCGGACGACCGTCAGGCCGTCGGGGTACGCGTCGGCGACGGCGCCCACGACGGGGTCCATCGTCCGGCACGGCTCGATGGCCTTCGGCCACGTGCCGATGAAGTAGGCGAGGACGGGGACGTCGCTCATCCGGAGGATGAAGTCGAATTCCGCGTCCTCACGGGCCTGGTGCACCCGCCGTGCCATGGAGGCTCCTGATCTCGCGTTCTTCCGTACCGCCCCATCATCTCCCGCGCGGCACCGTGACGCCGCCGGCGTCGGCGTGGCGGAGCTCCTCCAGGAGTTCACTCTGGCCCACCAGCAGTTCGGTGAGGATGCGGCGGGCGGCCTTCAGGAGGTCGGCCACGTCGCCGCCGGCGAGGGCGTAGCTGACGGTCGAGCCCTCGCGCACGGAGACCACGATGCCCGACCGGCGCAGCACCGCGAGCTGCTGCGAGAGGTTGGACGGCTCGACCTCGATGTCCTTCAGCAGTTCGCGCACCGGGAGCGGGCCGTGCTGGAGCAGTTCCAGGACGCGGATCCGGACCGGGTGCCCGAGCATGCGGAAGAACTCCGCCTTGGCCTGGTACAGCGGCACCTGCATGCGACGACACTCCCTCCGGATCGACCTGCCCGGACGACACCGGTCCGACGTGCCGGATCCTTGATCCACGGATGGCGGTCATTCTCCCGCCTCCCGGCTCCGACCGCCTCCGACTGATCACTTTCGGATGTGTCGAGTTGAAGAGTTCTTCAACTCGAAGGCATGCGGAGCCGGGAGACGGGAGTGAGGACTACAGCTCCAGATCCGACTCGATGCGCTTGAGCTGGTGCCTGGCCATGGCGAGGTTGGCCCTGTTCTTGTCCAGGACTATGTACAGGAACAGGCCGTTGCCGCCCCGCCCCTTGATCAGCCGGATCAGGTGGTACTGGGTGTCGAGGGTGATCAGGACGTCCTCGATGGCGTCGTTGATCCCCAGCATCTCCATCGTGCGGATCTTCGCCCGGATCACGTCGGTGTTGCCGGCCGCCGCCACGGTCAGGTCGAGGTCCTTGCCGCCGCCCAGCGTGCCCAGGGCCATGCCGCTCGTGTAGTCGACCAGCGCGGCCCCCACGCTGCCCTCGATCGCGCTCATCGCCTCTTTCAGAGACGTCTCCACACTCGCCATCTCTCGGTGCTCCCTTGGTTCTCGACGGCCCGGCACGCCTGCGCGTCCGTGGCCGGGCCGGGCGGTGATCACGGACGTGCTCCACTAGACACCAAGTCGGCGGGGAATGAGGTGCTTTCGCCGGAAGACGATGCCCCGGGCATAGGACAGCGCGCGCTCGCGGACCTCCGCACGGCCGGGACCCGCCGGGTCCCGGACCGCCCCGCCGCCCTATCGTGTGCCGATGAGCTCACACCCCATCGACCGCCCGGCCGACCTCGACGCCGTACGCGACTCCTACGACCGGGTGGCCGACACCTACGCCCACATGATGCTGACCACGGGCATGGGCGACATCCGCGTCCACCCCTGGCTGAAGGCGTCGATCGACGCCTTCGCGGACAGCGTGGGCGACCTCGGGCCCGTCCTCGACGTCGGCTGCGGACCCGGCACGGTGACCGGATACCTCGCGGAGCGCGGGCTCGACGTCTCCGGGGTGGACCTGTCGCCCCGGATGGTCGAGAACGCCCGCCGGCTGTACCCGGACTGCCGCTTCGAGGTCGCCTCGGCCACCGAGCTGGCGCTCGGCGAGGCCACCCTCGGCGGCGTCCTCGGCTGGTGGTCGCTCTTCAACCTGCCCCGTGACGTCCTCCCCCAGGTCCTCGCCCACCTCGCGCGGGCGCTGAAGCCGGGCGGGTCCTTCATCACCGCCACGCACGTCGGCGACGAGGACCTGGTCCGCACCGAGGCGTACGGGGGAGTGCCCGTGCGGTGGACGACGTACAAGTGGCGGCCCGAGGGGTTCGTGGAGCTGATCGAGCAGGCCGGACTGACTCCCGTGGCCGAGCTGCGGCTCCCCGCCGACCAGTTCTCCGGGCCGGGTGTCGTCGTGATGGCCAGGAAGCCCGACTGATCCTCAGGCGACCGGCGGCCGAGGGCCGTTGTCAGTGGTGCCCACTAGTTTCGGAGGTGTTCCAGAGGACGTTCCGACAGGGGGCTTCGATGACGCACGGCTATGCGGGCACCGCGCTGCGGGTGGTACTGACGGATGTCAGCGCGGGGGTGGTGGCGGCGTGGCGCGCCGCCTTCGCCGACGTGCCCGGCATCGAGATCCGGCGGGGTTCGATCCTCGACGAGGACGTGGACGCGTGGGTCACGCCGACGAACGCGGCGGGCCGGATGGACGGCGGCGTCGACGCGGCGATCAAGCGCCACCTCGGCGCCGGGATCCAGCTGCGGGTGCAGCAGGCGATCCGTGACCGGTTCGCCGGGAGCATGCCGGTCGGCAGCGCCGTGTGCGTCCCGTCGGGGGCGACCGTGCCGCGCTTCGTCATCTCCACGCCGACCATGGTCGCCTCCTCGCAGAACGTGAGCGACACGCTCAACGTCGCCATGGCCTGCGCGGCGGCCTTCCAGGCCGTCCACCGGCAGAACCGGAAGGCGCCGGGCAGCATCCGCTCCGTGGCGCTCGTCGGGATGGGCGCCCGGACCGGCCGCGTGCCGGCCCGGGTCTGCGCCAACCTGATGTGGACCGGCTACACGCTCTTCCACGACCACTGGTTCGAGGACGACGACGAGCTGCGCGCCACGATCACCGCCCAGCTCGCGGGGATCGACCAGGCGCCGCACACGACGCGGGTTCGGATCACACCGCCCAAAGGAGCACCGGCCAAAGGAGCCGCAGCCCACGGGGTCTCCAGCAAAGGAGCCGCTGCCAAAGGAGCCGCTGCCAAAGGGCACTGCTTTCGCGGCTGAGCAGGCCCAGCAGGCCCAGCAGGCCGAGTCGGCTGCTCAGGCCCAGCAGGGCGGGCAGGCCGCGTCGGCCGCCGCCCCTGCGCACCACTCCTCCGACCCCGCAGGCACGACCACCGGGAGTTCCCCCGCCATGAGCGACGCGACCACGCCCGCCGCCCAGCCCGACCCGAACGACCCGCTCGCCCTCGCCGACCTCTTCACCGGCGGCGGTGAGCCCTGGCTGCCGCTGCTCAAGCCCGTCATCGAGGCCCGCCCGGACGCCGACCGGTTCATCGGACCGGGCCGCAGCCCGCAGGTCGTCCCGGTCCGCGAGCTCACCTTCCAGGCGCTCAAGCCCCACCCGCCGCACAAGTGGAAGGTCGTCGTCTTCGGGCAGAACCCCTACCCGCGGCCGGAGAGCGCCACCGGCATCGCCATGTTCGACAACACCTTCAACGACTGGAAGGACAGCCAGTTCGGACGGGTCGTCAGCATCCGCTGCCTCATCAAGGCGGCGGCGATGTGGAAGTACGGCATCGTCAAGAAGACCCCCATCGCCGACGTCCGCGCCCTGCTGAAGGAGCGGGACACGGTCCAGCCGCCCGAGTGGTTCCAGGCCATGCTCACCCAGGGCGTCCTGCTCCTCAACGCCTCGCTGACCGCCAGCGCCGACGGCGCCATGGCCACCGACCAGCACACCGGCTTCTGGCGGCCCGTCGCCGAGCGGATCGCCGAGGAGATCCTCCGCGCCAAGCAGGACGCCGAGGACCCGGAGGACCGGGGCGTCGTCTTCGCCTGGTGGGGCGCGCACGCCCGCAGCCTGAAGCGGACCGTGCAGCGGCTGGAGAAGAAGTACCCGGGCGTCGAGGTCCGTCACATCGACCACGCCAACCCGGCCGCCCAGGGCGACATCTTCTGCGACGGCGACCACCTCGCCACCGTCAACGACGCCCTGCTCTCCCTGGGGGCCGACCCCGTCGACTGGCTGCCGAGCAAGGGCTGGAACAAGACCCCGGCCGGTACGGGGAAGGGCGCGGACCCCACCGGCGCCGGCGGCCCGGACGCCGACGTCGCCGCCCGGATGGGCGCCTTCATCGCCTCCACGATGGAGCTCCACCAGCTCTACCTGGAGCGCCTCACCAGCGTCCGCGACGAGGGCCACGTCCTGCCGCCGCTGACCGGCGTGTTCGACACCCCGCTGATGCCGTTCGAGGACGCCGTCGCCCCCGTCACCCGGGTGCTGCGCAGCCTCGGCGGGCACATCGACCGCTCCCGCGAGTTCGGCAAGCGGCGCGCCGACGAACAGGCCGGCGCCGGGCTGTCCGCCGACGCCATCGCCGCCCTCTTCCTCTACACCTGCGAGTCCGGCTTCTACCGGAACATCAACGCCGTGCTCCGCTCCCCGGACCGTGCCCGCGTCGTCCCCTACCTGCCCTACCTGCGGCTGCTCTTCGCCGCGGTGGAGGCGCTCCCGGCCCGTACCGAACCGCTGTGGCGCGGCGTCGCCCTGGACCTGCGCGGCCAGTACCCCGTCGGCGGGACGGTCACCTGGTGGGGCGTCTCCTCCTGCACCTCCGAGCTGGGCGTCGCCCGCTCCTTCCTCGGCAGCCGGGGCAAGCGGACCCTCTTCGAGGTGACGCCGGCCCGCGCGGTGGGCATCCGCAGCTTCTCCGCCTTCACCGGCGAGGAGGAGTACATCCTGGCCCCGGGCACCCAGCTGGAGGTCACCGACGTCAAGGCCGAACGCGGCGGCCTGTGCACGGTGAAGCTGCGGGAGGTGGAGACCCGGCTCGTCTCCTGACGCCGCCGGTGCCGGGCCGGGCGCTCGCCGACGGTCACGTCCCCGGGGGTGGACGTGGCCGTCGAGCGCCCGGCCCGGCGCTGACCTCGCCTTTTCCTTGGCCTGGACTATTGCAGGGAGTGACGGGTTCCGGAAAGATCCCCCGCTGTGACTCTCTTCTTCGCCGTCCTTCTGGGCGTGTTCCTGCTCTCGCTCCACCGCCTCTTCCTCAAGCCCCGTCGGGCCGAGGCCTGGGTGGCGGAGCACTTCGTCGCCACCGACTACGGGCTCCCGCCCCGGGAGGCCCTCGACGCCCGGCGGGCCGGGCCGCCCGCGCCCGCGCACCGGGCGGAGGAGCGGCAGGCCGTCGCCGACGCCGCGTGGGGCGGGGACTGGCAGTCCGCCGCGCGGTACGTCCGGGCGGCGGGCCAGGAGTGGGACGAGCGCTGGCACCGGCTGGAGCTGCTGCTGCACGTGGCCCAGGAGGACGACGCCTGGCTCGACGCCTGGCGTACCGCCGAACCCGGTGACTGCGACGCGGCCACCCTCCACGCCCGGCTGATGGTCCACCGCGCCTGGGAGATCCGGGGCAGCGGCTACGCCCACGAGGTCATGACCTCGAACATGGACCGCTTCCGGGCCATGCTGCCGGCCGCGATCGAGGAGGCCCGGCGGGCCGCCCTGCTGGACCCCGCCGATCCCGGTCCCTGGGTCGTCATGGTCACGGCCGCGCGCGGAGCCCAGTACCGCCCCGCGGAGTTCAGGAAGATCTGGCACGAACTCGCCGCCCGCGCGCCCCACCACTACGAGGGGCACTGGCAGGCCCTCCAGTACTGGTGCGCCAAGTGGTTCGGCAGCGACCGGCAGATGATGCGGTTCGCCCGGCAGGCGGTCCGCAAGGCACCGCCCGGCAGCCCGCTCGCCGGCATCTACCTGCACGCCCTGGGCGAACTGACGGACCGGTCCGGTTCCGACAGGCTGCCCGCCACCCCCCTGGCCAGGGGCGCCCTGAAGCAGGTCGCCGCCTCGCTCGACCAAGTCGCGCCCGACGACGATCGCCTGCCGGGCCTGCGCCACCTCCTCGCGGACGCCATGCTCCGGTCGATGATGTACGGGCCCGCCCTGGAGCAGTTCCGCCTGATCGGACCGTGGTGCGGAGCGCAGCCCTGGCGGAAGGACGGCGAGCCCGTCCTGGCCTTCGAGCGGGCCCGCGGCACGGCCGTGAAGCTGTCCGGGGCCCGTCCGGTCCCCACGCCGCGGACCCACGGGATCGCCCGCTGACCCACCGGGGACCGGCTCAGGGGCCACCCGCCGCCACGTCCGACGCGGACAGGTCGCACAGCGCCTCGCGATCCTGGCGCGCCGTCTTCGTCAGCAGGGCCGCCACGTGCTTCTCGACCGTGCGGGGCGAGATGTAGAGGCGGCCCGCGATGGCCTTGTTGCTCAAACGTTCCGCCAGCAGCTGGAAGACCTCGTACTCCCGGACCGTCACCCCCAGCGTCCGCAGCGGGGCCGGGATCCGGTCCGCGCCGCTGCGCCGCTGCCGCACCGGCGCGCCCGACTGGCGGAGCAGCGCCCGGCAGGCCCCCGCCACGTCCGGCACGGCCGCGGCGTGGAAGTGCTCCTCGGCGCGGCGGAGCCAGCCCGCCGGATCGCCCCAGCCGTCCTCCAGCGCCGCCTCCGCGGTCAGCCGCAGCCCCAGGTGGAGCGTGGTCGGATAGGGGGCGGCCAGCAGCTCCGCCTCGGCGACGGCCGCCACGGCCGCCGCCGCCTCGTCCGAGCGCCCCAGCAGCACCGCGTGGGCCAGCAGCACGAACTGCCGGTTCCACCGCATCCGGCTCGCCGAGGTGGCCGAGGCCCGCCGGTACTCGTCCCAGCCCGCCTCGCCCGCCAGCACGTCGAGGAGCAGCCGCAGCCCGTGCAGGCCGCTGAGGTGGAAGGTCGTCGGACTGTCCCGCTCCTGGGCCCGTGCCCGGTCCAGCTCCGCGAGCGCCAGCGGCCGGTTCTCCTCCAGGAGCGCGCAGAACGCCCGCGCCAGCCCGATGCACAGCGGCTCCTCCTGGGAACCCGCCCCGTCCCAGCCGGTGAACTCCCGCAGCGCCGCCTCCATCGACGCCCGGTCCCCCTGGTGCGCCGCCAGCGTCGCCCGGGTCATCAGCACGTACCGGACCACCGGCGCCAGCCGCAGCCGGACCGCGGTCGTCAGCACCTCGTCGCCCAGGCGCGCGGCCTCCTCGAACCGGCCGACCAGCACGGCCTGGAGGACGAGGATGGCGTCGATCGAGTACGCGATGGTGACCGCGCCCAGCCGCAGCGCCTCGTCCCGCGCCAGCTCCAGGGTGCGGGTCTCGCCGTCCGCCAGCCACTCGTTGCCGCCGATGCGCACCATCGCGTACGTCCGCGGGATCGGCATCCGGTGTTGTTCCGCGATCCGCCGGGCCCGCTCGAAGCACAGCCGCGCCTCGTGCAGGTCCCGCTCCCGGGCCAGCACCCCCAGCAGCTCCCACGCCTGGCAGGCCACGGCCGGCAGCGCGCCGGCGTCGGCCGCCGACACCGCGGCCCGGGCCAGCTTCTCCGCCGTCTCCGTGCGGTCCGGGCCCGGCGTGTCCAGGGCCAGATAGGCGGCCACCACGTCGACGGCGGCCGTCTGCGCCGGATCCCGCACGGTCTCCAGGAGCGCCCGGGCCTCGGCGATCTGCGCGTTGCCGTCGGCCCAGCGGCCCGCCAGATGGGCCACCTTGGCGAGCCGGGTGTGCAGAACGGCCAGCCGGCCGGCCTCGACGCCCGCGCCGACCAGTTCGTGCAGGCCCTCCGCGCGCTCGAAGGCGCGGTCGAACTCGCCGCTCTCGGCCAGCGCGGGCAGCAGCGACTCCAGCACCTCGGCCCGCGCCACCCAGTCCTGGCGCTTCGCCAGCAGCTCGTCGGCGCCCAGCAGCAGCGACACGCCCGAGCCCACCGCGCCGTCCGCCAGCGCGCGCCGGCCGGCCTCCGAGAAGAGCCGCGCCGCCCCCACCTGGTCGCCCGCGTCCCGGCGCAGCGCGGCCACCAGCGGGCACCACTCGCCGGGCAGCCCCGGATGCAGCTCCTCCACGACCTCGGCGGCCCGCCCGGACAGCTTCGCCCGGTCGGTGGGGGTGAGCTGGGCGAGGAGCGCCTCGGCGGTGAGCGGATGCCGGAACGCGTACCAGTCGGGCGCCGGTTCGTCCGGTACGACCAGCTGGGCGGCCACGCCCGCGTGCAGCAGCCCGAGCAGGCCGTGGTCGTCGGTGTCGGACATCCGCTGGAGCACCGACAGCGGGAAGCGGCGGCCCAGCACGGCCGCCGCCGACAGCAGCGTCCTGCCCTGCGGCCCCAGCCGGTCGGTGCGGTGCGCGATGCCCCGCACCAGCGTGCTCGGCACCTCGGTGCGCAGCGGGCCGACCACCTCCCAGGCGTCGCCCCGGTGGACCACGGTGCCGTGGCCGATCATGCCGTGCAGCAGTTCCTCGACGACGAACGGGTTGCCGGCGCTGGTGTCCCACAGCCGGGCCACCAGCTCGCCGGGCACCCGGTCCACCGCACAGTCCAGGCACGAGGCGATCATCCGGGCGACCTCGGGCCGGTCCAGCGGCCCCAGGCCGAGCAGCACGCCGGAGCGCCGCTGGGTGACCGAGTGCGCCAGGTCCAGGGCGGCGCACTGCTCGGCGCGGGTGGTGGCGAGCAGCACCACCGGCAGGTGTTCCAGGTTGTCCACCAGGTACTCCAGGACCACCAGCGTCTCGGTGTCGGCGTCGTGCAGGTCCTCCAGGACGAGCAGCGCGCCGCGCTCCCTGGAGACCACCGAGAGCAGCCGCAGCACGGCCTCCGCGAGCACCACGAGCGAGCCGCCGTGCTGTGCCTCGCCGGCCCAGTCGGGGACCAGGCGTCCCAATACCGGGCGGAACGGGCCCAGTTCGCCCTCGTCCCACGGCTCGCCGCCGCGGAAGAGCGACATCAGGGCCTCGGTGAGCGGCCGGAACGGCACCATCGGGCCGATCGTGCTGCCCCGGCCGCGGAGCACCCGCATCCCGGCGGAGAACGCCTTGCCCGTCGCCTCGGCCGCCAGCCGCGATTTGCCGATGCCGCCGTCGCCGACCAGGAAAACCGTGCTGCCGCGCCGCTCGCGAACCAGGTCGAGGGCGCGCTCCAACTGGGCGATTTCCGCGTCACGTCCGACGAGGAGGGGCGCTCGGGGATGCATGCCCGCGAATGTACCTGTTCATGTGGTCGTCCAAGCGACGCTGTGTCAGGTATTCGTCACGCCCCGAAAGGAATGCGCCACCCGCCGGGGCGGGGCCGGTCCCGGTCACGGCGG
>NZ_JBHYKM010000018.1:0-32712 GCF_042741435.1 Streptomyces sp. NPDC058955
ATACCCCGGCGCGGGGCGCCGGGCCCCTCGCGGCGGGGGCGGCTCCCCCCCCCCGGTCCGTCCCTCCGCTGTCTCCCCCCTCCTCCGTGACCGTCTCCCGAAGGGCCGCACCGTGACCCTCACCGCACCGGCGAAAGCCGTCACCGTCCCGCGCCAGCCGGCCCTCCGGCGGGCGTGGCGCGCGGTGTCGCCGTACACGTACGTCGCCCCGTTCTTCACCCTGTTCGCCGCCTTCGGGCTCTTCCCGCTGGTCTACACGGCGTACGTGTCCCTGCACCGGGTCGAGCTCCAGGACCCCGGCGCCATGGAGTGGCGCGGGCTCGGCAACTACACCGCGCTGTTCGGCGACGAGTTCTTCTGGACCGCGCTGCGCAACACCTTCACCATCGGCGTGCTGTCCACCGTCCCGCAGCTGGTGATGGCCCTCGCGCTGGCCCATCTGCTCAACCACCGGCTGCGCGGCCGGACCTTCCTGCGGACGGCGATGCTGCTGCCGTACGCCACCTCGGTCGCCGCCGCGACGCTCGTGTTCGCCCAGCTCTTCGGCCGCGACTTCGGGCTCTTCAACTACGTGCTCGGACTGGTCGGCGTGGGGCCGATCGACTGGCAGTCGGGCACCCTCAGCTCCCAGATCGCCGTCTCCACCATCGTCGTGTGGCGGTGGACCGGCTACAACGCCCTGATCTACCTCGCCGGCATGCAGTCCATCCCGTCGGAGCTGTACGAGGCGGCCGAGATGGACGGCGCCTCCCGGTGGCGGCAGTTCTTCCACGTGACGCTGCCGGGGCTGCGGCCGACGATCCTCTTCACGGTCGTGGTCTCCACGATCGGCGCGACCCAGCTCTTCGGCGAGCCGCTGCTCTTCGAGGGATCCATGTCGGGCGGCATCTCGCACCAGTACCAGACCCTCGGCCTGTACATGTACGAGCAGGGCTGGGGCTTCTTCCACCTGGGCCGGGCGGCCGCGATCGCCTGGGTGATGTTCCTGCTGATCCTGGTGCTGGTCGGGGTCAACGCCCTGATCGCGCGCCGCCGTTCCCGCAAGGAGGCCGGCCGATGACCGCGCTCGCCGACCCGCCCGCCCCGGTCGTCTCCCCCGCGGGACGGCCCCGCGTCCGCCCCCGCAGGTCGGGCGCCGGACGGACCCTGAAGGCCGGCCCGCTGGCGTACGCCGTGCTGATCCTGGCCGTCCTCGTCTCGGCCTTCCCGTTCTACTGGACCATCGTCGCGGCCAGCCGCACCAACGCCGACCTGGCCCAGGTGCCTCCGTCGCTGGTGCCCGGACCCCATCTGATCCGGAACTTCGAGGCCGTCCTCGCCGAGGCGGACATCGGCAAGGCGCTGCTCAACTCCCTCATCGTGTCCGGCTCGATCACCGTCGGCACCGTGCTGTGCTGCACGCTCGCCGGCTTCGCCTTCGCCAAGCTCCGCTTCCGGGGCCGGGGCGCGCTGCTCGCGGTCACCGTGGGCACGATGATGATCCCGCCGCAGCTCGGCGTCATCCCGCTCTTCATGCTGATCGCGGAGCTCCAGTGGGTGAACCAGCTCCAGTCGGTGATCCTGCCTGGACTCGTCTCCGCCTTCGGCGTGTTCTTCATGCGCCAGTACCTGGTGCAGTCGCTGCCCGACGAGTTGATCGAGGCGGCCCGGGTGGACGGCGCCTCCACCGCCCGGATCTTCTGGTCGATCGTGGTGCCGATCGCCCGCCCCGGCATGGCCGTCCTCGGCCTGCTCACCTTCATGGCCGCCTGGAACGACTTCTTCTGGCCGATCGTGGCGCTCTCCTCGCAGGAGCCGACCGTCCAGGTGGCGCTCCGCCAGCTCGGCGGCGGATACGTCCACGACCAGTCGGTGATCATGGCCGGCACCCTGCTCGGCACGCTGCCCGTGCTGCTGGTCTTCGGCCTGCTGGGCCGGCAGATCGTCGGCGGCATCATGCAGGGCGCGGTCAAGGGCTGAGCCCCCGTCCTCCCCCTCCTCGTACCTCCTCCCCTCTCCCTCCCTGGAGTTGCCTCCTCATGACCGCCGTCGACGCCCGCCCCGACTCCCCCGCGACGCTCCGCTTCCCGGAGGGCTTCCGCTGGGGCACCGCCACCGCCGCGTACCAGATCGAGGGCGCGGCCACGGAGGACGGCCGGACGCCGTCCATCTGGGACACCTTCAGCCGGACGCCGGGCAAGGTCCGCAACGGCGACACCGGCGACATCGCCGCCGACCACTACCACCGGGTCCGCGAGGACGTGGCCCTGATGCGCGAACTGGGCGTGACGGACTACCGGTTCTCGGTGGCCTGGCCGCGCGTCCAGCCGACCGGGCGCGGTCCCGCGCTCCAGAAGGGCCTGGACTTCTACCGGCGGCTCTGCGACGAGCTGCGGGAGGCTGGCATCCGGCCGGTGGCGACGCTGTACCACTGGGACCTGCCGCAGGAGCTGGAGGACGCGGGCGGCTGGCCGCGCCGGGAGACCGCCGCGCGGTTCGCCGAGTACGCCGGGATCGTCGCGGACGGGCTGGGCGACCGGGTCGCGACCTGGACGACGCTGAACGAGCCGTGGTGCGCCGCCTTCCTCGGGTACGGCAACGGCGTGCACGCCCCGGGCCGGACGGACGACGCGGCCGCGCTGCGCGCCGCGCACCATCTGAACCTGGCCCACGGCTGGGCGGTGGGGGCGCTGCGGGAGACGCTGCCGGCCGGCGCGGAGGTCTCGCTGACGCTCAATCTGCACGTGGTGCGGGCGCTGACGGAGTCCGCGGAGGACCGGGACGCGGCGCGGCGGATCGACGCGGTGGCGAACCGGATCTTCCTGGACCCGGTCTTCCGGGGCCGGCTGCCGGAGGACCTGGTCCGGGACACGGCCGGGGTGACGGACTGGGCGTTCGTCCGGGACGGGGACCTGGCGGCGATCGCGGCGCCGATCGACTCGCTGGGCCTGAACTACTACTCCCCCACGGTGGTCGCGGCGGGGTCCTCGGAGTCGCCGTCGCCGTGGGCCGGCGCGGAGCGGCACGTGCGGTTCCTGCCCGCGCCGGGCCCCCGGACGGCGATGGACTGGCCGGTGGACGCGGACGGGCTGTACGAGCTGCTGGTGCGGCTGCGCGACGAGCTGCCGGAGGTGCCGCTGGTGATCACCGAGAACGGGGCCGCGTACGACGACTACGCCGACCCGTCCGGGCAGGTGCGCGACCCGGAGCGGGTCGCGTACCTGCACGGGCACCTCGCGGCGGTGCGCCGGGCGATCGAGGACGGCGCGGACGTGCGGGGCTACTTCCTGTGGTCGCTGCTCGACAACTTCGAGTGGGCCTTCGGGTACAGCAAGCGGTTCGGGATCGTGCACGTGGACTTCGCCAGCCAGCGGCGGACGCTCAAGGACAGCGCCCGCTGGTACGCGGACGTGATCGCGCGCGGCGGGCTGCCGTCCTGAGCGTCCGGGCCACCGGTCAGCCGCCGGTGAGGACGACGAGCCGCTGGGTGGCCCGGGTCATCGCCACGTAGCGGTCCACCGCGCCCTCGATGCCCTCGCCGTACTCCTGCGGGTCGAGGAGGACGACCAGGTCGAACTCCAGGCCCTTGGAGAGGCTCGGGGTGAGCGCCCTGACCCGGGGGCGGTCGCCGAGGTCGGGGAGACGCCCCTCGGCGGCGATGACGCAGGCGACGCCGTCGGCGTGCCCGGCCAGCCAGTCGTCGAGGACGGTGTCGAGTTCGGCGGTGGTGCCGTGGTGGACGGGGGTGCCGGAGGCGCGGACCGAGGTCGGCACGTTGGCGTCCGGGAGGGCGGCGCGGATGACCGGCGCGGCCTCCGCCATGACCTCCTCGGGGGTGCGGTAGTTGATGCTGAGCGAGGTGGTCTCGATCCGGTCGAGGCCGATCCGCTCCAGGCGCTCGCGCCAGGTCTCGGTGAAGCCGTGCCGGGCCTGGGCGCGGTCGCCGACGATGGTGAAGCTGCGGGACGGGCAGCGGAGCAGCAGCATCTGCCATTCGGCGTCGGTGAGCTCCTGGGCCTCGTCGACGACGACGTGGGCGAAGGGGCCGGCCAGCGGGTCGGTGGCGGCGGCGGGCAGGCCGGCGTCGTCGACGAGGCTGTCCTGGATGTCCTTGCCGAGCAGCATGGTGACGGCGCCCTCGCCGTCGTCGTCGGAGCGCACGATGTTGTCGATGACGCCGGCCATCCGCTCCTTGCGGGCGGCGAGGGTCGCCTTCTCCCGGCGCTTGCGGGCGGCGGAGCGGGGGTCGCCGAGCCGCTGCCGGGCCGCGTCGAGGTACGGCAGGTCGGACTCGGTCCACGCCTGGGCGTCGGCCCGCTGGAGGGCGCGCACCTCGTCCCGGTCCAGCCAGGGGGCGCACAGGCGCAGATAGGCGGGGACGGTCCACAGGTCGCCGACGAGGTCGGTGGGCTCCAGCATGGGCCAGGCGCGGTCGAGGGTGCCGACCAGCTCCCGGTCGCTCCGCAGGGCCCGCTCGAAGAGGGCCTCGGGGACCTCGCCGCGGGCCTTCTCCGTGAGGAGCGCGACCAGCTCCTCCCAGATCAGTTCGCGGGCCTCGTTGTGCGGGGTGCTGGGGCCGGGGGCGTCGAACGCCTCCGCCCAGTCCTCGGGGGTGACGGTGAGGTCGCCCCAGTCGGTGGTGACGTGGGTCGGCTCGGCCGGCGGCTCCTCGTAGAAGCGGACGGCCTTCTCGATGCCGCGGACCAGTGCGGCGGAGGACTTGAGCCGGGCGACCTCCGGGTCCTTCTCGGGGCGGGCCGCGGCCCCTTCGGGGACGAGGTCGCGGACGGTGCAGGTGCGCACCCCCTCCTCGCCGAGGCTGGGCAGCACGTCGGAGACGTAGGCGAGGTAGGGCTGGTGGGGGCCGACGAAGAGGACGCCGCCGCGGCGGTGGCCGAGCCGGGGGTCGGAGTAGAGGAGGTAGGCGGCGCGGTGGAGGGCGACGACGGTCTTGCCGGTACCGGGGCCGCCGTCGACGACGAGGGCGCCGCGCGAGCCGGCGCGGACGATGGCGTCCTGGTCGGCCTGGATGGTGGAGAGGACGTCGCGCATCCGCTCGGAGCGGTTGGTGCCGAGGCTGGCGATGAAGGCGGACTGGTCGTCGAGGGCCGCGTGCGCGTCGAGGCCGCCCTCGGTGAAGACCTCGTCCCAGTAGTCGGTGATCGCGCCGCCGTTCCAGCGGTAGCGGCGCCGGCTGGCCAGTCCCATCGGGTGGGCGTGGGTGGCGCCGAAGAAGGGCTCGGCGGCGGGCGAGCGCCAGTCGACGAGCAGCCGGTTGCCGGCGCTGTCGGTGAGGCCGAGCCGTCCGATGTAGAGGGGCTCCTCGCCGTCGGCGGAGACGATCCGGCCGAGGCAGAGGTCGAGGCCGAAGCGGCGCAGGGCGCGCAGCCGTCCGGAGAGGCGGTGGACCTCCAGGTCGCGCTCCATCGCCTCGCGGCCCACGCCGCCGGGCGCGCGGCGCACGGCGTCGAGGCGCTCGGAGAGTTCGGCGACGGCCTGGTCGAGGCTCTCCGCGACGGCGGCGAAGTGCTTCTCGTCGTCGGCGATGAGCGCCGGGGCGGCCTTGGCGGCGAGACGGTCGGGAAGCTGGAAGGGGCCGGTGGTGCGGAGCGGCATGGGCACGCGGGGAATCTCGTTTCGGCAGGTGACGGGGTAGATGTGCGATTGTGCGGCATCCGGGGGGCCTTGCCGCAAGGCCCCCCTTGCGCTATACCTTGAACATGGCGGGAGGTGTTCCCGCCTTTTTCTGTGCCCCGGCCCGTCTGCTTCCGGGCCCCGGCCCGTGCGGTTCCGTGTTCCGGGCCCGTGCGGCGGGAGCCGACGGTCGGGTCAGCGGCTGTCGCCGGTCCAGTCGAAGCGGCCCGGGTCGCCGTCCCGCGGACCGTACACCGCACGTCCGCCCGCCCCGTAGCGGCCCAGCTCCGTCTCCAGGACGGCGCCGGCGCGTATCTCCTCGCCGGTCCAGTCGGTCACGTCGAGCAGCAGCCCGTCGAGCGGGCCGCCGACCAGCTCCGCGTAGGCGCGCCCGGGGCGCGGTCCGGGGCGCGGGTCGTCGTGGTCCTGGCCGTAGACCCGGCCCCTCAGCAGTTCCTCGTCACGGTCCCCGCCCATGCCGCCGTCCTTCCCCCTGCCCCTGGCGCTGTCGCTCTGCCTGTCCATGGCCCCAGCGTGACAGCCGCCACTGACAACGGCCCGCCGGCCGGCCCCGTACGGACGTTCCCACCCGCCCGGAGGCAACCGGACGGGCCGTCAGGCCGTCCTCCCGGGCAGAGCCGCCGGAACGTGTCCGGCGCCCCCACCTGGAAGGATGCCGATGACGATCACGCTCGCCGAGGAGATCGCCCTGCTGTCGCTGGACGACGAGTCCGGGGAGGCGAAGGAGCGGCAGGCCGCCTCGTGGGCGGTCGCGGGCGGGATCCTGCTGGACCTGGCGTTCGCCGGGCGGGTGTCGGTGTCCGGCGGGCGGCTCGCCGTCACGGACGAGAGCCCCACCGGGGAGCCGCTGCTCGACGAGCGGCTGGCGCAGATCACCGCCTGGGCGGCGAAGCGCGGCAGGGCGCCGAAGGTCACGGAGTGGCTGACGAGGGACCAGGCGAAGGCCCCGGCGGCGACGGTCGCGCGGCTCTGCGAGCGGGGTCTGGTGGTGGAGGAGAAGCACCGGGTCCTGGGCCTGTTCCCGGTGCGGCGCTACCCCGAGGCGGACGGCTCGGCCGAGCGGGAGCTGCGGGAGCGGCTGCGGGCCGTGGTCCTCGACGGCGCCGCGCCGGACGAGCGGACGGCCGGGCTGGTCGCGCTGGTGCACGGGGCGAAGCTGCACCGGCTCGCGTTCCCCGGGGAGCCGCGCAAGGAGGTCGCCGCGCGGATGGCGGAGCTCGCGGAGGGGCAGTGGGCGACCGACGGGGTCCGGGAGGCGATCCGGAACATGCAGGCGGCGGTGACCACGGCGACGGTGGTCACCCTCTTCGCGGCCACCAGCTGAGCCCGGCCGGGCGGTCAGGTCACGGCGTGGCCGTACGTGGCGGCCAGGGCGTCGAGTTCCGGATCCCCGTAGAGCCGGCGCAGGCCCTGGAAGACGGTGACCTTCTCCGGGCCGAAGCGGCCGATGCGCACCTCGAAGCTGTCCGGGGAGACGAACCGCGGCGGGGTGCTCTTGCTGTGGAACTTGTCGGCGTACATGACCATCCGCTCCTCGGGCGTGACGGGCACGTAGTCGGCCGGCGGGATGGGCAGCCCCTGGGCGAGGACGTCCTCCTGGGTGATGCCGACACCGGTGTGGCAGGAGCAGAAGCGGCAGAGGGCCTCGGGCAGGCCCTCCTCGGCGAGCAGCCGGTGGCCGAGGACGCCGTGGGTGACGTACGAGGTGCCGTCGATGCGTCCGGCGGTGTCGTACAGCCGGTAGACGCCGATGTCGTGCAGCAGGCAGCCGGCGCGGACGAGGTCGGCGTCGACGCCCCGGCCGGAGCGGGCGAGCAGCTGGTCGGCGATGGCGGCGACGATCTCGCAGTGGGTGAAGACGAGTTCGAAGGCGGCGTCGCTGGGGGCGTGCTTCCGGTGCAGCGCCCGGATGTCGTCATATGAGGGGATCTCCACGCCGGAAGGATATCGGGGGCGGGATCCCGCCCCCGACGGGTGCGGCGGGCAGCCGACAGCGGGCGGTCGGGGCCTACGGCGGGCGGCCGGGGCCGACGGCCCGGCGCGTACGGCGCCCGGGTGATGTCCGGCGCCGTGCCCCGCGGTTGCGCGCCCGCCGGGGAAGGGAGGGGAACCGAACCTTCCACGACTCTGCGGCCGGCGTCGAACTCCCGGTCACCCTCCGGCAACTGACGGCGGGTTGTCTCTGTACCCAGGTGCGTTCCGACGACGGAAGGACTCCCATGCAGCGCAGGTCTCTCGCCCTCCTGGCGGCCGCGGCGGTCCTGTCGGCCGCTTCCGTGCCCCTCGCCGAGGCCCGCCCGGCCGTCCCGCGCCACCCGGTGGACGGCGCGGCGAGCGTCACCAGCACGCCGGCGCCGGGCGTGACGCTCACCACCTTCACGTACGGGCGGAAGGCCGCCGACCACCTGTGGACGGTCCAGGTCAACCTCCCCCGGGACCCCGACGGCCCCCTCGCCGGCGCGCCGCTGGCCCTCGGGCCGCACGGGACCGCGCTGCGGGTGGCGGAGGAGGTGCGGGCGGCGGGGTTCGAGCCGCGCGTGGCGGAGGTGACCACCCCGGCCTACGCGGACCTGCGGCCGGGAGTGCTCGGCTGGACGGTACGGACCGGAGGCTTCCCGGACGAGGCCGGGGCGGCGGCGCTCGCCGGCCGGCTCAGGGCGGCCGGGTTCACCGCCCGCACCCGCTACACGGCCCAGGACGGCACCGACGACGACGCGCCGCAGCGCGTCCACGTGCTGCGGATCGACCTCGACGACTTCGGCGGCCGGCTGGAGACCGGCCACGGCCCCACCCTCCACGGCACCGAACGGCTGACCGCCCTGATCGGCGCCACGGGCGCCGTCGCCGGGATCAACGGGCAGTGGTTCTACGACAGCGCCCCCGGCGGCCTCTACGTGCGCGACGGCCGGCTGCTCGGCTCCGCCACCCAGGGACGGTCCGGCATCCGGCTGGAGCGCGGCGGGCGGTCCGTCGCCGTCGACGCCTTCACGGCCCGGGTGACGGTCACGGCGGCCGGGGAGACGGTGGAGGTCGACGGCGTCAACCGGCTCCCGGGCTCGATCTGGAACTGCGGCGGCGTCGGCGGCGACCTGCCGACCGAGCGGCCGCAGCACGACGTCCGGTGCACCGACGACAGCGAACTCGTGCGCTTCACCCCCGAGTGGGGCACTCCCCCGGCCGGCCCCGGCGCGGAGGCCGTCCTGGACGCCCGGGGCCGGGTGACGGCCGTCCGGGACAGCCGCGGCGCCGCCGTCCCGCCCGGCGGGTCGACCCTCCAGGCCACCGGCGACAGCGCCGCCTGGCTGCTGCGCACCGCGCGGGTCGGCGCGACGCTCGCCTTCGACGAGCGGGTGCGGGACGGCCGGGGCCGCCCGGTGCCGATGCACCGCGACACGACCCTCCTCCAGGTGGGCCCGGCGCTGGTCCGCGACGGCGAGGTGGCGGTGAACGCGGTCGCCGACGGCATCGTCCGCGACGGCCCCGACCAGTCCTTCACCTACGACTGGACGGTACGCGCCAACCCCCGGTCCATGATCGGCGTGGACGACCGGGGCCGCCTGATGCTGGTCGTCGCCGACGGCCGCCGCCCCGGCGTCAGCGAGGGCCTGGGCATCGACGGCGCCGCGCGCCTGATGCGCGCCCTGGGCGCCCGGGAGGCCCTCAACCTCGACGGCGGCGGTTCGAGCGTCCTCGCGACGGCGGCGGGCATCGTCAACCAGCCCTCCGACGCCACCGGCGAACGCTCCCTGGGCACCGCTCTCCTCCTGATGCCCCCGCCCTCCCGCTGACGGCGGGCCCGGCGGCGACAGGCGGAGTGCGCGGGGAGCGGCCAGACTGGGCCTGGACCGGGTGTCGAGGGCTGGCAGGGGTGCACATGTTCGATGACGTTCCCTCGGTGCTCGACGACGCCGTCCTCGACGCCGTGTTCCGGCAGACCGAGGTCGGGGTGCACGTGCTCGACCGGGAGCTGCGGGTCGTACGGGTGACCGGCGCGGTCCTCGCCACCCGGGGCGTCGCGCCCGAGGAGGTCCTCGGGCGGCCGGCGGCGCAGGCGTACCGGGTCTTCGGCATCGAGGTGAAGGAGGACGTGCTCCGCGAGGTCCTGGACGGCGGGCCGCCGCTGCGGGACGTCCTCGTGCCCGGCCGCCCGCCGCTCGACGCGGGCCACGAGCGCGTCTACTCGGTGTCCGTCTACCCGCTGCGCGCACCGGAGACGGAGGGGGCGGAGAGGCCGGCGATCGGGCTGGTCGCGACCGTCATGGACGTCACCGAGCGGATCCGGGCCGAGCAGCGGCTGGGACTGCTCTACCAGGCCCGGGAGCGGATCGGCCGGACCCTCGACGTGGAGCGGACCGCCCGCGAGCTGGTCGAGGTGACCGTGCCCGGCTTCGCCGGCTCCGTCGTGGTCGCGCTGACCGACGCCGTGCTGCGCGGCAAGCCGCCCGAGCTGCGGCGCGCAGGCGAGACGCCGCTGCTGCGCTGCGCCGCCGTGGGCGGCTCCGGGACCGTCCGCGAGGACGGGCCGCTGCCGGAGCCCGGGGCGGTGCTGCTGCCCGGGCTGTTCGGCGAGCGGCTGCCCGAGGCGCCCGAGCTGGTGCCCGCGGGCGAGGGCGTCCGGCTGGTGGCGCCGCTCGCGGTCCGCGGGCAGCTGCTGGGGGCGGTGGTCTTCCGGCGCCCGCCCCGGGCCGACCCGTACACGGAGGACGACCTCGCGCTGGCCGAGGGCGTGACGGCGCACACGGCGACCTGCCTGGAGAACGCGCTCCGCTTCACCCGCGAGCACATCGTGATGACCGCGCTCCAGTCCTGGCCGCTGCGCCCCGAGGGCGAGACCCGGCACGCCGTCGAGATCGCCCAGCGGCACCGGCCGGGCGGCACCGGGGCGGGCTCCTGGTTCGACGTCATCCCGCTGCCGGGCGCGCGGGTGGCGCTGGTGGTGGGCCAGGTGGAGCGGCCGGGGCTGAGCTCGGTGGCGACCATGGGCAGGCTGCGGACCGCCGTGTACAGCCTGGCGACGCTGGACCTCGCCCCGCACGAACTGCTCGCCCGGCTGCACCTCGTGACGCAGCGGCTCGCCCGGGAGCAGGGGCGGGCGCACGACCCGGACGATCCGGCGGCGAGCTGCACGATCGCCGTGCACGACCCGGTGACCGGGCTGCTGGAGATCGCCCGGGCGGGTTCCTCGCTGTGCGTGGCGGTCCGGCCGGACGGCTCGCTCGACGCGGACCTGGTGGACGTGGGGCCGCTGCTCGGCGGCGACGGGCCGCCGTTCGCCTGCGCCTCCCACCTGCTGCCGGAGGGCACCACCCTGTGCCTGGCCTCGTCCGAGCGGACCGGCGGCGGGCCCTCCGAGGCCCGCGTCGCGGCGGCGCTGGCCCGCCCCGACCGCGGCCCCCATCCGATGGCGGACGACCTGGCGGCCCTCCTCTCGCCCGAGCGGGTCCTGCTGGTGGCCCGCACGCTGCGGCTGCCGGCCGGCGACGTCGCCGAGTGGGAGGTGCCGGGCGAGCTGTCGGCGGTGGCGCCGGTCCGTCACGCGGCGGAGGAACGGGTACGGGAGTGGGGGCTCGGGGTGGAGCCGCTCACCGTCGAGCTGATCGTGAGCGAACTGGTCACCAACGCGGTCCGGCACGGCGCCCCGCCGGTCGCCCTGCGGCTGCTCCGGGGCGAGTCCGCGCTCACCGTGGAGGTCCGCGACGGCGCGGCCACCGCCCCGCACCTGCGGCACGCGAAGGCCGGGGACGAGGGCGGCCGCGGCCTGCACATCTGCTCGACGCTGGCGGACGCGTGGGGCGTCCGCTACGAGGCGGAGGGCAAGACGGTGTGGGCGGAGATCGCGCTGGACGCGCCGGTGGCCTGAGCCGGTGCCGCCGGGTCAGGCGAGGCCGTACGACCGGGGGGTGAGCGGGGCGGCGGCGTGCGGAGCCGGGGCGAGGCCGAAGCCGTGGTTGGCGGCGACGGCGCGGATGTGGTCGGCCGAGAGGGAGCCGTGCCGTTCGAGGACGAGCACGGGCAGGCCGGAGCGGGTGTGCCCGGCGGTGCGGTGGAAGGACACGACGCTGACGGCGGTCGGCCGGTGGAAGGGATGGCGCCGGCGGGCGGCCTCCTCGTCGGCGTGCGCCAGGATCCTGACCTCGGGCTCGGCGCCGAACTCGTCGGCGAGGCCGTCGGCCCGCCAGTGCGCGGCTTCCTGGGCCCGGCCGGTCGCGTCGTGCGAGCGGCCGGCGGAGGCGACGGCCAGGAAGTCGCCGCCGGTCCGCGCGAGCGCGGCGCCGAGGAAGGCGTGCGAGGGGCAGCGGGTGCCGGGCACCACGACCTGGACGGTACGGGCGCCCTCGTCCGTGCCGACGAGCGCACCGGGCACCCGGTCGGCGGCCGGTCCCCGCAGCCCGATCGGCCCGAGTCCGAGCAGTTCGTCCATCAGCGACCGCACCTGCTGCCGGGGCACGCCCTCGGGGAGGCGGGTGAAGTCGAAGGCGGCCGGGATCCGCTCGGGCACGGTCACCAGGCTCGGGGTCCGCTCCGCGGGGCGGCCCTTCATCCGGTTGACCCGCTCGACGGTCTCCCGGTCGGCACGGAAGGTCAGCGCGTAGACGTTGCCGAACCCGTGCGCCACGGCCCGCCCCGCGGCGAGCGCCCCGGCCGCCTCCCGTACGTCCTCCGGGTCGTCGAGCACCCAGGTCCTCACCGCCGTGGCCTGCTGAACGCTCACGGAAACCACCTCCGCGTCCTCACGTTGTGATCGTTGTCATGCGTGCAACGACCCAGCGCTGCCGGGGTCACCTCCGCCGCCCCTTCGGCGCACGCGCCCCTCCCCCGGTCACGACACGTGCACGGCCACCGCGCAGAGCCCGTACCCCTTCGCCACCGCCGTCCGCCACACCCGCGGCGGCCCGTCGAGCACGGACTCCTCCTCGTCCGGGTACCAGAGCCAGTCCCGCGCCTCGGCCGCGGCCCGTTCCGCCGCCGTGAAGGCGAAGGCGCGCTCCACCGCCGGGAGCGCGGCGGCCGCCTCGGCGGCAGTGAGCAGGAAGTTGCCGCACCAGCCGGGGAGGAGCGCGGCGCGGGCGGGGCCGAGGGCGTGGAAGAGGGAGGAGACCGCGTACTCCTTGGCGTGGACGGAGAAGAACACGTCCTCCTCGTCGAGGTCCTGGTCCCAGACGTCGTCCACGACGCGGAAGCCCGGGTCCAGGACGCCGCCGCAGACGTCGTCCACGGCCGGTCCCGGGCCGGTGAGTTCGTGGAACGCCTCGATCGCCGCCGGGTCGGGCGGCGGGGGCCCGGACGGCGACGCGGCCGCGTACCAGGTGCGGTGGTCGGGCAGGGGTGCCCGCTGCCACGCCTCCCACCGCTCCCGCGCGCCGGGCCGTTCGCGGTCCGCGCGGAGGGCGGGCAGCAGGCGGGGGGCGAGGGACGGTGGTGTCCGGGTGGGCGGTGACGGCCCAGGCGCTGGTGAATCCCATGCTGCGGAAGGGTAGCGAGGGGGACTGACAGCGGTCTCGGGGGCGGGAGTTCACCGAACTCGGTGGGCGGCTACGGCGGATGGCCTCTACGATCACGTGTTCGCCTCGGGGTGTGGGCCCCGGGGCTCCGTCGCGCACGGCCGGGTGCCCCCGGCGAGAGGACGTCCTATGAGAACCGCGCACGTGCTGAACGATCTCCTGGCCTTCCTGTGGGAGATGCTCGCGCTCGGCGTGCTCGCCTGGTGGGGGTGGAACGCGGTCGACCCGGTGTGGCTGCGGCTGGTGACGGCCGTGGCGGCGCCGGGGGCGGCGGCGACGCTCTGGGGGCTGTTCGCGGCCCCGAAGGCACGGTTCCAGGTGCCGCTCGCCGGGGTCCTGACGGTGAAGACCCTCGTCTTCGGGGCGGCGGCGCTGGCCCTGGCGGGGCTGGGTCACGGCACGTGGGCGGTGGTGTTCGGGCTCGTGGCGGTCGTCAACACGGCGCTCGTGACGGTGTTCCGGCGGTCCGCCTCCTACGGACACTGACGCCCGGCCGCGGCCACCCTCTGCGGTGACCGCGGCCGGCTCGCACGCTCCGTCAGACGACCGCCCCCGTGCGGTCGGCGGTCCTGGTCCGCGCGGGGCGGGCCGGCGCCGGTGCGCGCGATTCCAGGGCGACCGTCAGGGGGAGGGCGGTGAAGACCGTGGACGCCATGCCGAGGACGACGCCGGCGAGGAGGGCCACCGAGAAGTCCGTGAGGGTGTCCCCGCCGAGGACGGCGAGGGCGGCCAGGACGAAGAGGGCGCCCATGCCGGTGTTGACCGTACGCGGCAGGGTCTGGGCCACCGCGCGGTCGGCCAGCTCCGCGAGCGGCAGCCGGCCGCCCTTGCGGCGCAGTTCGCGGAGGCGGTCGAGGACGACGACCGAGTCGTTGACCGAGTAGCCGACGACCGTCAGCAGCGCGGCCAGGAACACGCTGTCCACCGGCTTGCCCAGCCAGGCGAACAGACCGACGACGAGCAGCACGTCCTGCACCATCGCGGCGACGGCCGCCGCCGCGTACGTCCAGCGGAAGCGGACGGAGAGGTAGCCGAGCTGGGCGGCGACGGCGAGGCCGAGCGCGAGGAGAGCGTGGGTGCGGAGCTCGCCGCCGAGGCTCGGGCCGACGAGGTCGTCGCGTTCGACCGTGACGGGGCCCGCCGCCTCCGTGAGGGCCTCGGTGACGCGGGCGTGGGCGGCGTCGCCGGTCTCCACCGTCCGGACGGTGACGTCCCGGCCGCCGTCGCCGGTGGTCCGGACGACGGCGTCGGGGAAGCCGGCCGCGGCGATCGCGGCGCGGGCCGCGTCGGCGTCCACCGGACTCGCCGCCGTGTACCGGACGTCCCGGCCGCCGGTGAACTCGACGCCCCACTGCACGCCCCGCACCCCGATCCCGGCGAGGGCGACGAGGAGCAGCGCGGTGCTGACGGTGAACCAGCGGCGCCGGCGGGCCATCAGCCGGGGTGCCCGGCGGTTCAGCCGGGTGCGGAGCCGGCCGGGGCCCGCCATGCCGGTGAGCGCGGGCCTGCGGCGCACGGCGGGCAGGGCGAGGGCGGCGTCGGCGAGCAGCCGGGTGATGACCATGGCGGTGACCATCGAGGCGAGGACGCCGATGGCGAGGGTCACGCCGAAGCCCTTCACCGGACCGGTGGCGAAGGCGAAGAGCAGCCCGGCGGCGAGGAGCGTGGTGACGTTGGAGTCGGCGACGGCGCTCCACGCCTTGCCGAAGGCGGCCGCGAGCGGTCGGCGCGGATCCCGCAGGGCGGCGGCGCGGCCGAGGAGCGCGTACTCCTCCCTGGCCCGTTCGAAGACGAGGACGTTGGCGTCGACGGCGATGCCGACCGCGAGGACGAAGCCGGCGAGGCCGGGGAGCGTGAGGGTGGCGCCGAGGGCGACGACGGCCGCGTACGAGATCAGCCCGTAGAGGAGCAGGGCGATCGTGGCGAGCAGGCCGAGGAGCCGGTAGACGGCGATGACGAAGACGCCGGTGCAGGCGAGGCCGATGACGGCGGCGAGGGCACTGGCCCGGATGGCGTCGGCGCCGAGGGTCGGGCCGACGGTGCTCTGCTCGACGGTGGTGACGGGGACGGGCAGGGCGCCGCCCTCGACGAGCGCCGCCAGGTCGCGGGCCTCCTCGGCGGAGAAGCCGCCGGTGATCTGGGTGGCGCCGCCGGCGATGCCGCCGCCGCAGGCCACGCCGCTCTGGACGGCCGGTGCGGAGACGATCCGCCCGTCGAGGACGATGGCGACCCGGCGGGCGGGGTCGCCGGCCGGGGCGCAGGCCGCCTCGCCGGTGAGGCGGGCCCAGTCGGCGGCGGCGCCGTCGCGGAAGGCGAGGTCGACGGTCCAGCCGCGCCCGCCCGTCGCATCGAGGACGGCGTCGGCGCTCTTCACGCCGTCGCCGGTGAGCGCGGGCGCGGCGAGGGCGAGGTAGCCGGCCGCGTCGGGGTCGCGCAGGGCGCGGGTGCCGTCGGCGGCGGGCCGTTCCGTCGGCGCGGCGGCGGTGCCGGTGACGGCGTGGACGGTGAGCTGGGCGGTGCGGCCGATGACCTCGGCGGCCGCGCGCGGGTCGCGCAGGCCGGGGAGTTCGACGACGATCCGGTTCTCGCCGGAGCGGGCGAGCGACGGTTCGGCCACGCCGAGGCCGTCGACCCGCTTGCGGAGCACTTCGAGGGCGCGGTCGGTGGCCTCCGCGTCGGCGCGGCGGCCGGGGGCATCCTGGGTCTCCAGGACGATCCGGGTGCCGCCTCGGAGGTCGAGGCCGAGGCGGGGCGAGGTGGTGAGGGCGGTCCAGAGGGCGAGCGCGACGACGGCGAGCGCGAGGAGCGCGCGCCGGAGCACGGCGGACGGGGGCATGGGGTCTCCACGGGCGGTGCACGGCCGCGCGCCGGGGCGGCGGTCCGTGCGGGGCGAGCTGGGGTACGCGCGCGTGGCCGGGCGGCGGGCATGCCGGAGGCCCGGACGGCGGCGCGGTGGAACGGCGTCAGCTGTGCCGGGTGGAGGGTGGGCCGCGGGGGGCCCGAAGGTCGTACGGGACGGACGGCGGCGCGCGCTCCCGGCGCGGGTCCCCGGCCACGCGCCCGCGTACGGGTTCCGGGTCCGGGGTCCGGAGGACCGGGGGCGCGACGGGCGGGGCCGGGAAGCGTACGGACTGCTCGACGACGGCGGGCAGTTCGACGGTCGCGGCGGCCGACAGATGGGGGTCGGGCGCGGACGGCTCCGCGGTGACGGTCGTGACGGCGGGCGCCGGAGAGGCGGCGGCCGAGGGCGCGGGCGCCCCGAGGAACGCGCCGAGCGCGCACAGCAGCGCCGCGAGGAGCCGGACCAGGGCGGCGGACGGCGGCGCGCTGACCATCTCCCGCCTCCGTCCTCCGTCGTGACCTCGTGTCGGGCCAGCGTAGACGGCGGGCGGCGGGGGCGGGACACCAGGTGCGCGGGGCGGCGGAGTTGAGTACGGGGTGAGTACGGGCGCCCATGCCGGGGGCGGGGGCTCCGGCGGACGATGGGCGGGCCGTCGTCGTCCCGGTTTCCGAAGGTGGAGGGTCCCGCCCGTGCTCAGTCGTCTCGCCGCGCATCTCGTCCCGTTCCTCGGGCGGTTGACCGTGACCGCGGATCCCGGTGCCCGGATCGAGCCGGGCACCATCATCGTCGTCAACCACACCTCGCTCGCCGATCCGGCGCTGGTGCTGGCCGCGCTGCGGCGGCGGCTGGGCGCCGAGCCGGTGCTGCTCGCGGCGGCCGGGCTGTGGCGGGTGCCGGGGCTCGGCCGGGCGCTGTCGCGGGACGGGTACGTGCCGGTGCACCGGAACACCGCGCACGCCTCGGCCGCGCTGGACCGGGCGGCGGTGGCGCTCGCCTCGGGGCGGCCGGTGATGCTCTACGCGGAGGGCCGGATCCCGCCGCGCCGCGAGGCGTCGGAGGCGCCGCCGGAGGAGTTCCGCACCGGTCTGGCGCGGCTCGCCGGGGCGACGGGTGCGCCGGTGGTGCCGGTCGGGCAGGCCGGGGCGCGCCGGATCACCTCGGGCGGGACGGTCAAGCAGATCGCGGGGGTGCTGACGGCCCCGCTGCGGCGCCCGTGTCTGCACGTGCACATCGGGGCGCCGCTGCGGCTGCCGGAGGACGTGCCGGCGGCGACGGCGCTGGCGCACGGGGCCGTCACGGAGGCGTGGCGGACGGCGGCGCTGGCGCTGGGCGAGCCGGCGGCCGGGGCGGGGCCGGTCAGCCGGCGAGGCCGAGGTCGCCGCCGGGCGGGGGCGTGAGGTAGCGGGCCACGTCGGCGTCGGTGACCTCGGCGAGGGTCGCCGGCCGCCAGCGCGGGTTCCGGTCCTTGTCGACGACCTGGGCGCGGATGCCCTCGACGAGGTCGTGGCTGGTGACGGCGGCGCAGGAGGCCCGGTACTCCAGGTCGAGGACGGCTTCGAGGCGGTCCAGGGCGCGGCCGGCGCGCAGCACGGCGAGGGTGGCCTTGAGGGCGGTCGGGGACTTGGCGAGGAGCGTGGTGGCGGCGTCCTTGGCGGCGGGGACGCCGCTGTCGGTGAGGCGGTCGACGATCTCCTCGACGGTGGGGGCCGCGTAGCAGGCGTCGATCCAGTCGCGCTGCTCGGCGAGGACGCCGGGGGCGGGCGCGGTGGCGTGCCGGGCCAGGGCCTCGTCGGCGGGGAGGCGGGTGAGGTCGGCGGCGAGGGCGTCGAGCGCGGCGGCGGGGACGTGGTGGTCGGCGAGGCCGGTGAGGAGGGCGTCGGCGGCGCCGATCTGGCCGCCGGTGAGGGCGAGGTGGGTGCCGAGCTCGCCGGGGGCGCGGCCGAGGAGCCAGGTGCCGCCGACGTCGGGGACGAAGCCGATGCCGGTCTCGGGCATGGCGATGCGGGAGCGTTCGGTGACGACGCGGACGGAGCCGTGGGCGGAGACGCCGACGCCGCCGCCCATCACGATGCCGTCCATGAAGGCGACGTACGGCTTGGCGTAGCGGGCGATCCGGGCGTTGAGGCGGTACTCGTCGGCCCAGAAGGCGACGGTGGCGGTGCCGCCGGCGTCGCGGGCGTCCTCGTGGATGGCGCGGATGTCGCCGCCCGCGCACAGGCCCCGCTCCCCCGCGCCCCGCAGGACGACGGTGGTGACGGCGGGGTCGTGCTCCCAGGCGGTCAGGGCGGCGTCGAGGGCCTTCACCATGGGGTGGGTGAGGGCGTTGATGGCCCGGGGCCGGTCGAGGGTGAGGAATCCGGCCCGGCCCTCGGTGCGGCGCAGGAGGTCCGCGTCCCGCTCGGCGGGGGCGTCGGCGGCGGGGTGTTCGGCGGGCACGGCGATCACTCGGTCCTTCCCTGGCACGGCACTGTGTCGCCGCCCAAGGTACCGGGCCGTGATCGGGGGCCGACGGGCGCGGGCGATCGCACCGGCCTAGCGTGGATGCCGGGGACGGTCCGAAGGAGGGATCGCGGACATGGGCGGCACGATCGGCAAGGCCAAGGAGAAGGCCCGGCACGAGGTCGACAGGGCCAGGGGCCGGGCCAAGGAGCTCGCCGGCCGGTTCACCGGCGACGAGCGGCTGGAGGCCGAGGGCAGGACGGACCGCGCCAGGGCCGACCTGCGCAAGGCCTGGCGGAGTCTGCGTCGGCGGGTCGCAGGCGTCGGGGACTCGCTGCGGAAGGACCGGTCCTGACGGTGCGGGCCGTCCGGACGGCCCGGCGCCTCGGGCCGGCCCGGACGGCGTGCGCGGACCGGTGGTGACGCGATGGTCGTCGACCTGTTGCTGATCGGGCTGGCAGTGACGCTCTTCCCGCTGCCGATCATGGCCTTCGTGCTGGTGCTGGCCTCGGACCGGGGGCTGCGCAAGGGGCTGGTGTTCATCGGGGCCTGGCTGGCCTGTCTGGTGGCCGTGATCGGGATCGTCGTGCTGCTCACCGGCGGGCAGCCGCCGGCGCCCCGCTCCCCGCCGTCGCGGGCCGCCCAGGTGGCGACGCTGGTCTTCGGCGCGGGCCTGATCGGGTACGCGGTGTACCGGCGCCGGCGGACCCGTCGGGCCGCCGCCGCACCGGCGGCCGAGGAGCGGCCGGCGTCCGCGTCGGGCGGTGTCTCGTTCCGGTCCGCCGCGGCCCTGCCCGTCCTCCTGCAGCCGTGGGGGATGGTCGGCGCCGCGGCGGCCACGGTCGTCCAGGCCGATCTCTCCCACGCCGGGGACGTGGTGGCGCTGGTGGGCTTCTGCCTCCTCGCCAGCTCCACGCTGCTGGCGATGGAGCTGTGGATGGTGTTCTCGCCCGAGCGGGCCCGGCGGGCCCTCACCGGGCTGCACGACTGGCTCAGTCGCCACAAGGAGCCCGCCATCGTCGCCCTCTGTCTGCTCCTGGGACTGTGGCTGGTGAGCCGCAGCCTCTACCAGCTGACGACGTGACGGGCTCCTCGCGGCGCCTCGGGGCTACCGCACCTCGTCGGGCTTCACGACGCAGAGGGCCCAGATGACGAAGCCGGACATGGCGATCATCAGGATCGACCAGGCCGGGTAGTAGGGCAGCGACAGGAAGTTGGCGATGATGACGAGGGCGGCGATGGCGACACCGGCCACCCGCGCCCACGTCGACACCTTGTACAGGCCGAAGCTGACGAGGATCGCGACGGCGCCGAGGGCGAGGTGGATCCAGCCCCATCCGGTCAGGTCGAACTGGAACACGTAGTTCGGGGTCGTCAGGAAGACGTCGTCCTCCGCGATCGCCATGATGCCCCGGAAGACGCCCACGACGCCGGTGATCCCGAGCATGACGGCGGCGAAGACGGTCAGTCCCCCCGCCCACAGCTGGCTCGTGCTTCCCGAACGGTGAGGGGTGTGCGTGGCGGCCATGGTGGACCTCGCTCTCGCTCCGCCGGGTACGGTCGCGGTACCCGTGCATCCCTCCATGGTGGTCCCGGGACGCCCGGGGCGCACGGCGCGGCGGGTTCTAGCCGGTGGGGCCGCCGAGGCGGCCGAGCCGGCGGCGGCCCGGGTGCTCCGGCACCTCGGCGGCCTCCCGGAGGTCGCCGGAGGCGCCGGCGCGGCGGAACCAGGCGCCGTACGCCCCCGCGAGGGCCGGGGCCGTGGCGCCGTGCAGGAGGACGCTGAGAGCGACGGTGACGGCGATGACGCGGCCCATGAGCTCGGTTCCGGCGACGTGTTCCTCCGCCACCAGGAGGCCGAGGACGACGGAGGCGAGGCCGCGGGGCCCGAACCAGCCGACGTACAGCACCGTCGGGAGGCGCAGGCCGCTGCCGAGCAGGGAGAGGGCGACGGGGACGAGCCGGACGACGGTCAGGCTGAGCAGGGCGTAGAGCACGATCTGCCAGGTCAGGTGCTGGAGGGCGGGGCCGAGCAGGACGGCGCCGAAGAGGAGCAGGCTGATCGAGGCGAGCAGGCCGCCGAGGTCCTCGGCGAGTTCGGGGGTCGTGTCCCGGCCGGCGGCGCCGTCGGGCGCCGTGGTCCGCGGCGGGCCGGCCGGGACGTTCCGCAGGGCGTGTCCGAAGGCGAAGCCGGCGACCCAGGCGGCGATGAAGCCGCTGCCGTCGACGACGACGGCGAGCGCGTAGGAGCCGGCGGCGACGGCGAGGACGTAGACGTGGCGCCATTCGCGGGTGATCCAGCCGCGGGCCCGGGCCGCCTGGAGCAGCCGGCCGGCGATGCCGCCGACCAGCAGGCCGAGGACGGTGCTGAGCAGCAGGGAGCGCCAGAAGGTGCCCGCGACGCCCTCGGCGGCGTACGAGGTGCCGGGGACGGCGGCGAGGAGGACGACGAAGAACGGCAGCACCATGCCGTCGTTGAGGCCGCTCTCCACGTTGAGGCCCTGCCGGACCAGTGCCGGGACCCGGCGGTCGGAGATCGCGGTCTTGCCGAGCGCGGCGTCGGTGGGCGCCAGGATCACGCCGACCAGCGCCAGCTCCCAGACGGTGAGCCCGGCCAGCAGGGGCCAGGCCAGCAGCCAGCCGGCCGCGATGCTGAGCAGGAGGCCGATCCCGAGCAGGCGGCGGGGCAGGAAGCCGCCCCGGGTGAGGTCGCGGCGGCGGACGGTCATGGCGTCGGTGAACAGCACCAGCGTCAGGGCCGCCTCCAGGAGCGCCGTGATGGGCCCCGTCTCGTCGAGGCCGATCACGTCGAGGACGGCCGGGCCCAGGAGGACGCCGCAGCCGGTGAAGACGAGTGCCGAGGAGACCGGGGTGGAGGCGAGGCGGCGGGAGCCGAGGGCGTACGCGGCCGTGACTCCGGCGACGGCCAGGACCGTCCACCCGCCACCGCTCATGGGACCGCCTCCTTCGCCCGTCCCGGCGGGTCGCCGCCGGTGGGGAGGCGGCGGACGTGCGGAGGAGGGGCGTGGCCGCAGGGAAGTGGGGCGTGGCCGTACGGAAGGGGGCGGGAAGGACTCACCCGCTTCTCGCGGATCCTGATTGCACGGTGCGCGGCCACGAGGACCGCTACTCCGTGTCCTCACACGGAGTCCTTCCCGTCACTTCCATGAAAACACCCCGTCCGCGGCGCCCCCCCCCTCTCACGCTAGCCTGACCCTCCTCCTCACCCCACAACCCACCTAAGACCCACCCCCCCCCCCCCGGCGGGGCGGGGCGCCCCCCCCCCCCCCCGGGGGGGTCAGGCCGGGAGGAGGTCCTGGAGGACCCGGCTCCGGCGGGGGGCGCTCAGACGGAGCTCGATGATGTCCCGGACGGTGGGCCACTCCTCGTCGAGGATCGAGTAGAAGGCCGTGTCCCGGACGGCGCCGTCGAGGCCGCGGGAGTGTGCTCTGCGGATGCCCTCGCAGGTGGCGCCGAGGCGTTCGATGGCCACCCGCGAGCGGGTGTTGCGGGCGTCGGCGCGGAGGGTGATCCGGCGGACGCCCCAGCTCTCGAAGGCGTGGCGGAGCATGAGCAGCTTCGCCTCGGTGTTGATGCCGGTGCCCCGGGCGTCGCCCGCGATCCAGGTGTTGCCGATCTCGGCGGCGTCGGGGATCGCGGTGAGCGGATCACCGTGGGGATGGCCGGGGGTCGGGGGCCAGACCAGCGGCCCCCGCCAATAGTCGAGTTCGAGGAAGCGGGTGGAGCCGATCACCCGGTCGTCGGCGGTACTGACCAGGGCGAAGGGCAGACAGCGCCCGACGGCCTGTTCGGCCAGGGCACGGGCGATGTAGTCGAGAGCGGATTCCAGGCCGTCGGGCACGGGAGTGAAGGCATAGGCCGATCGGTCCGCCTCGCCGGCCCGCGCAAGGGCTTCGGCGTGCCGCATCGCCAGCGGCTCCAGGCGCACGGAGCGCCCGGTCAGGAGAACAGGTACTGGCACGGAACCTCGGGTCTTTCACGGGCAGGGGTCACTTCCGTCACGACGCTGTGCGTCGGAAGTGAAGGGGGGAATCTCGCCGGGTGCCGGATTCACGTCGAGAGACGTCGGATGAGCAGGCAAAACGGTTCGTCACCAGGTGCGAGGAGGAACAGTATGCAGCCACAACAGCTCTGAGAACAGAACCCCGGGAGAACCCGCATCCACGGGCGGGTGAAGCCTGCCGGAGGCGCTCGGAACGCGGTCTCAGGGGGCGGACAGGTGCGCCCGCCCCTCGGACGGCGTCAGCGCTCAGACGCAGGTCGGATGGCCCCAGCCCTCCGCGTTCTTGCTGATGCTCTCCCCCTTGTCATAGGCACGCCCACAGCGGCAGCGGCCCGGAAACTTGGCCTTCAGGGTGCCGCCGGACGGGCGACTCCGCCGGGCCCCCGGGGCCCCGGAACCGCCGGGCGCGGAGGAGCGCGCCCGGGGCGTGCGGGACGCGGAGGCACGCGCCGTGGCGGGCTCGGGGTCGGGAAGGGCGGAGCCGGCGTCCGACCCCAGGGGCTCCTGGGTGCGGGCGCTGTGGCTGGCGGCCCGGTCGGCGGCGTCGTTGAGGGGGTCGCCGCCGGTCTGGTGCGCGGGGGTGTAGACGAAGTCGACGTCCCGGCCGGTGAGCAGGGCGTCGATCCGGACGACGAGGTCCTTGTTGGCGACCGGGGTCCCGGCGGCGGTCTTCCAGCCCTTGCGGCGCCAGCCGGGGAGCCAGGTGGTGACGGCCTTCATGGCGTACTGCGAGTCCATCCGGATCTCCGCGGGCACCGCGGGGTCCAGGGTCTCCAGGAGCCGTTCCAGGGCAGTGAGTTCGGCCACGTTGTTGGTGGCGCGGCCGAGCGGGCCGGCCTCCCAGCGCTCGACGGTGCCGTCCGCCCGGCCGATGACCCAGGCCCAGGCGGCGGGGCCGGGATTTCCCTTGGACGCGCCGTCGCACGCGGCGATGATCTTCTCCAGCATCCTTCGATCCTGACACGGACGGCGGTGTGCTCGGGGCCGTCCGGAGCCCGGTTCCGGGGTCGCCCGGCCGGGTGGCGGCGGGCTCCCCGCGCCACGGGGTGTCAGCGGTTCCCCGTAGACTCGCCGTCTGCCCGCCAAGGGTGGCACCGGCCCCAGCTGACAGGAAGCGACGGACTCCATGAACCACGCGGACGGCACCGCACCGATCTACGCCCAGCTCATACGGGAGCGGGGGGACGTTCCCGGTGACGTGCGCCAGACCGCGGAGGAAGTGCTGCGGGACCTGAGCCGGTACATCAAGACCCCCCCGCCCGCGCCGCAGCAGCCGATGGGCGTCGGCGCCCCGGCGGGCATGCCCGGGATGCCGGGGATGCCCGGCCAGCCGGGCATGCAGGGGCAGCCGGGGATGCAGGGGATGCAGGGCCAGCCCGGTATGCAGGGGCAGCCGGGCATGCAGGGCGGTCCGGGGATGCAGGGCGGGCAGCCGGGGCCGCAGGGCCTTCCGGGCGTGCCCGGTCAGCCGGTGCCCGGGAACCCCGGGTCGGCGGGTCCCGCCGGTCTGCCGGGTCCGGCGGGCATGCAGGGCGCCGGGCCGGTCCCCGGCCAGGGCGGCCCGGGCGGGCACGCCGGCATCGTGGCGATGCGGTCGCTGCCGCAGGGCTGAACCCACCGACATCAGGGCGAGGGGCCGTGCCGGTGGACGCCGAGCGGTACGCGGAGTGCCAGGTCTACGTCGACGCGGCCGATCCGGGGACGCTCGTCGACCGGCTCCGGCCGGCCCTGGGCATCGAGGCCGTCGCCCCGGCCTCGCCTGACCTGGTCTTCGGGCCGCTCCTGGTGACGGGCGCCCACAACGACCACGCGACCGGCGCCCGCGCCCACCCCGACGACTTCCTGGAATGGTCGGTCGTACTGGAGTGCGACGCCGTGCCGGGTGCCGCGCCGGCCGAGACGGTCGACGCCGTGAGCGCACTGCTGCGGTGTCTCTGGGACCGTGGATACGCGGCCGTCGCCGCGTGCGACTTCGAGGACGAGCTGCCCTTGGCCGGCGGCGTTGCCCGCCACCCGCGTCCGGCCCGCCCGAGCCGTGGCTCCGGCACGCTTGCCGGGCGCGCGCTCCGCCGGGTCATCCGATCGGTCGACCCGCGGGTCCGCCGGAGGGGCCGGGGGACGTAACCGGCCGGTCGAAGGGGACGGGACCCGGGGGCACGGAGGATCGGGGTACGGGAGGGGCCGGTTCGCGCGGTGTCCTCCTCCTGTCCCGTACCGAGGAGCCCGAGATGACGAAGATCCGCCGCCCATCCCGTACCGCTCGCGTCCTGCTGCCCGCGGCCGTCGCCGTGGTCCTGCTCTCGGGATGCGCCCGGGCGGACGAGGCTCCGGCCGCCGGGACCGCCGCGCCGACGAGCCCCACCGTCACCGTCACTCCCCCGCCCTCCACCGGGCCCGCGCCCTCGGCGACGGCGGCCGGGACGCTGCTCGTCGCCGACTTCGGGTCGGACACCGTCACGTTCGTGGACCCCGCGCGCGGCTCCACCGGCTCCGTGAAGGTGGGCACCGCGCCGTACGGGCTCGCGCTCGGGAAGGACGGGCGGGCCTGGGTCGCGACCGCCGAGGGCGTCGCCGTCGTCGACACCGCCACCCGTCAGCGCCTGGCCCTGGTCCCGTACCGCACGGACACCGGTCCCGTGACCACCGGCGAGTACCGGGGCGGCGGGATGGGCATCGCCCTCTCGCCCGACGGGAAGCGGGTCTACGTGGGCGTGAACGTGCCCGGCGGCGACGGCACCCTGGAGGTGATCGACACCGCGTCCGTGAAGGTGGTGGACGTGGTGGACGTGGGGCGCCGGCCGTTCGACGTCGACGTGAGCCGGGACGGCTCCGCCGTGTACGCGACGAACCACGACTCCTTCGACGTGACCGTCGTCGACGCGGCCTCGCTCGACGCCCGGCGGGTCGAGGTCGCCCCGTACGGCACCGAGGGCGGGCTCGGCTCCTGGCTGAAGCCGCACTACGCGGCCGTGCGCCCGTCGGACGGCAAGCTGCTGCTGCCGTTCGAGGGCGAGCGGCTGGCCGTCGTGGACCCGGCCACCGGGCGGGTCGAGATCGAGTCCATGACGGCGAACACGCATCAGCACGGGGCGACCGTGACGCCGGACGGGACGCTCTTCGCCGTCGGCACCGGCCCGATCGACCCGAGCGAGGACCGGGGCCCGTCCCTGACCGTGCGGTCGCCCGAGGGCATCGAGCGCGTCTATCCGCTCGACGGGCCGCACGAGGACGTGGCCGTCTCGGAGGACGGCCGGACCGCCTATGTGACCGGCGGCTTCACCCGGGACGGGTACTGGGACGGGATCAGCGTCGTCGACCTCGGCTCGGGCGAGGTGAAGCGCCTCGCGGCCGGCTCCCGTCCGCTCGGCGTCGTCGTCCTCTGACCCGCCGGGGACGCTCCCGAACCGCTAAGGGCGCTCCGCCGTCACGAGCCACGCCGTGCTCAGCAGCCGGACCGTGCCCTCGGGGGACTCGTGGGCGCGGAGGTGGTCGGTGAGGGCGGTGCGGGCGCGGGCGCGCGTGGGCTCGTCGGCACCGTCCATCAGGTGGCGGCCGGGGCCGGTGGCGAGGAGGAAGTCCGCCGCGTCGGCGGCGTCCCGGCCCCAGGTGCCGTACGCCCGCGCCTCCTCGATCGCGATGCCGGTGAACCCGGCGGCGGCGAGGAGGGCGCGGACGGTGTCCGGGACGGCCAGGGAGAACATGCCGGGGAGGCCCGGCCGGCCGAAGTCGCCGACCGGCAGGATGCCGCGCAGCGAGGTCATGGCCGTCACCCAGCCGTTGAGCTCCGGATCGGACGGGCAGACGAGGGCGAGCCGTCCGCCCGGGCGCAGGGCGCGGCCGATGCGGGCGAAGGCGGCCTCGGGGTCCTCGAAGAACATGGCGCCGTACCGGCTGATCGCCGCGTCGAAGGCACCCTCGTCGTAGGGGTGGGTCTGGGCGTCGCCGCGGGTGAAGGTGACGTTGTCGACGCCTTCGGCGGCGGCCCTGGCGCGGGCCTCGGCGAGCATCGGGGCGGAGAGGTCGAGTCCGAGCGCGTGTCCGCGCGGGGCGCGGCGGGCCGCGAGGCGGGTGGTCCGTCCGGCGCCGCAGCCGATGTCGAGGGTGCGGTCGGCACCGCTGACGCGGGCGGCGTCGAGCAGCGGGGTGTTGAAGCCGTCGTTGACGGCGTTCCAGCGGTCCTGGTGGCGGGCCCAGTGGGCGCCCTCGGGGCCGTTCCACGCCTGGTCCTGCGCGGTGTTGACGATGGTGGTCACGACTGCCTCCTCGCACGAAGGGAAGTTTGGGCACGCGCCCATTCCCGAACAGTATGGGCGCGTGCCCATAGCGGCAATCCCGTTTACCATCCAGGCAGTCGGATCCGGCCGGGGTCCGGGGCGGAGGGAGGCGGGGTCATGTCACCGCGTGGAGTGGCGACGCCGGACGTGCGCGAGCGGCTGTTCGCCGCGGCCGAGCGGGTGGTGGAGCGGGACGGGCCGGGTGCGCTCACCAGCCGGTCGGTGACGACCGAGGCGGGGTGCGCGAAGGGGCTGCTGCACGCCCACTTCTCGGGGTTCGACGAATTCGTGGCCGAGCTGTGCCTCGACCGCTTCGCCCGTACGGCCGCGAAGGCGCGGGCGCTGGCCGGGGCGGTGGGCGAGGGCACGGTCGGCGGGAACCTCGACGCCGTCGTCCTCGCGCTCTTCGACGCCGGCGGGCCCGCGGTCTCCGGCCTCGCCATGGCCCGCCCCGCCGCCGCGCTCCGGATCCGCGAGGCGCTGGCCGCCGGCGCGCCGGGCTTCACGGCGATCGAGGAGGCCGTCGCGGGCTATCTGGAGGCCGAGCGCGGCCTGGGCCGCGTCCCTGCCGGGCTGGACCCGGCCGGGGTGGCCCTCGCCCTCGTCGGCACGAGCCACCACCTGCTGATGACGACCTGGCCGGGCTCCCCCGACCCCCGCCCGGCGGTCCGGCGGCTGATGGCCACGCTGGTGGCGGAGGACTAGTTCTGCGGCAGGACGGTCAGGACCCGCTCGATGAACGTCTTGAAATCGTCCATGAAGTCCGACAGGAACTGCTGGGTCGTCGGGTCGGTGACCTCGCCGTCGTCACCGAAGAGGCCCGGGGTGAACTGGATGTAGGCCTCCGGGGCGTTCATCTGCGGGGAGTTGCAGAAGCTGAGCACCGAGCGGAGGCTCTGCTGGGCGACGGCCGTGCCGATCTTGCCCGGGGAGGCGCCGATGACGGCCGACGGCTTGTGGGTGAAGGAGTTGGTCCCCCACGGGCGGCTGGCCCAGTCGATGGCGTTCTTGGGCACCGCGTCGACGGCGGCCGGAACTCCAGGCCGGGCGGGGCGACCCGCAGCAGGGCCCTGGAGAGGATCCGGTTGATCGACTTCTGCGACAGGCTGCCGACGAAATAGCCCACCTGGTACGTGGTCATGGTGCCCTTTCCGCCTTCCGTGCGGGGTCCTCGGCAACGTAACCCGGGCGCTGGGGCCCGGCGACCGGAGCCCGCGCGGGCGCACGGGCGCGCGGCCCGGGACCGGGCCCGGAGCGGACCACGCCGAAGAGCGATACCGCCGCAATGGCGATAGAAAGGGTGAACCACGGAAAGTCAGCGAAAAGTGATACACGCGCCTAAGCACTCATAGGCGACACTTCGCACGCTCATACGGAAGGCGGCAAGCGTGACGCGACCGAGGATTCTCGTGGTGGGCGCCGGTTTCGCCGGAGTGGGCTGTGTGAAGCGGCTCGAACGGCGGCTGACCGAGCGGGAGGCGCGGATCACGCTGCTCTCGCCCTTCTCGTACCAGCTCTACCTGCCGCTGCTCCCCCAGGTGGCGGCGGGCGTCCTGACGCCGCAGTCGGTGGCGCTGTCACTGCGGCGCAGCCAGAAGCACCGGACCCGGATCGTGCCGGGCGGCGCGGTGGGCGTGGACACGGACGCGAAGGCCGTGGTGGTGCGGACGATCTCCGGGGAGTACGACGTCGAGCCGTACGACCATCTGGTGCTCGCGCCCGGCAGCGTGACCCGGACCTTCGACATCCCGGGGCTCGCCGACCATGCCCGCGGCATGAAGACGCTGGCCGAGGCGGTCTACATCCGGGACCACGTCATCGCCCAGCTGGACCTGGCCGACGCCAGCGACGACGACGACGAGCGGGCCGCGCGGCTCCAGTTCGTGGTGGTCGGCGGCGGGTACGCGGGCACCGAGACGGCGGCCTGCCTCCAGCTGCTCACCCACAACGCGGTCAAGCGCTACCCGCGGCTCGACCCGGCGCTCATCAAGTGGCACCTGGTCGACATCGCGCCCAAGCTGATGCCCGAGCTCGGCGACAAGCTCGGCGCGGCCGCCATGGAGATCCTCACCAAGCGGGGCATCCAGGTGTCGCTGGGGGTGTCGGTGGCCTCGGTCGACGACGAGGCGGTCACCCTCACGGACGGCAGGGTGCTGCCCTGCCGCACCCTCATCTGGACGGCCGGCGTGGCCGCGAGCCCGCTCGTCGCGACCGTCGGCGCGGAGACCGTCCGCGGCCGTCTGGTGACGACGCCGGAGATGCGGGTGCCGGGACTCGACGGGGTGTGGGCGCTCGGCGACGCGGCGGCCGTGCCGGACCTGGCGAAGGGCGAGGAGGGGGCGATCTGCCCGCCGACGGCCCAGCACGCGATGCGGCAGGGCAAGGCGCTCGCCGACAACCTGGTGGCGACCCTGCGCGGCGAGTCGACGCAGCCGTACACGCACAAGGACCTGGGCCTGGTGGTGGACCTGGGCGGGATGGACGGGGTGTCGAAGCCGCTGGGCGTGGAGCTGCACGGGCCGGCGGCGCAGGCGGTGGCGCGCGGCTACCACTGGGCGGCGCTGCGGACCAATGTGGCGAAGACCCGGGTGATGACGAACTGGCTGCTGAACGCGGTGGCCGGGGACGACTACGTGCGGACCGGGTTCCTGGCCTCGAAGGCGGGGACGCTGCGGGACTTCGAGTACACCGACGCCTATCTGACGCCGGACCAGATCCGGCTGCACACCGGGCCGTTCCGGGGCGCGGTCGGCTGATCCGCTGCCCCACCGGCCCGGCCGGCCCCCGGATCCCCGCGCTCAGCGGGCGAGTTCGGGGGCCGGTCCCATGACGACGACGGGCTCGGCGGCCGGGTCGAGGGCGACGAGCAGGGTGCGCAGGTCGTCGCGGTCGAGGGCGACGCACGCCTGGGTGGGGCCGCCGTGGTCGACGTGGATCCAGACGCCGCCGCCCTTGTCCGCGCCGAGCGGGCGTTCCTTGTCGAGGGGGGTGCGGCCGGGGACGCGGTTGTAGTCGATGGCGATGACGTGGTCGAAGGAGCCTTCGAGGGATTCGCCGTGGAAGCCGGTGCCGCTGATGGCGAACTCGGGGTCCTCGTCGTACGGGAGGCGGGCGCCGGGGTCGGGCAGGCGTCCGCCGGCGTCGCCGATACGGTAGACGCCGATGGGGGTGCGCAGGTCGCCGGCGGAGTGGTCGGCGGTCCAGCCCTTGAGCGCGTTGCGCGCGGGCCAGGGGCCGCCGGCCTCGTACCACCGGCCGCCGGGGGCACGCTGGTGGAGGACGACGGTGGCGGTGTTGCTGTTCTCGGTGGCGCCGGTGACGACCAGGGCCTGGGTGGTGCCGTCGGGGACGCGGGCCTGGGTGAGCGGGCCGACGCCGGGGATGCGGGCGGGGCCGGCGGGGCGGGCGTCGGTGGCCTCGGGGGCCGTGCTCCGCGCGGCGGCGGACGCGGACGGCCGGCCGGAAGCGGACGGCGGGGTGGCGGCGGTCGGTTCGGGGTGCGCGCAGCCGGTGAGCAGCAGGGCCGCGCACAGGGTGCCGGCGCCGAGGAGCGCGGGGGCGCCCTTGCGGACGAAGGCGGGCATGGGAAGGCATCCTCCTGGCCGGGGGCAGTGCAGCGATCCGTACCCGCTCGGCGGGCGGCGCTGCGCGGGAGGGCGGCGGCCCACCCGTACGGCGGAGCGGGCGGGGCGGCGATCGCGGTTGACCGGTGGGCGGCCGGTGCGGTGGGGTGCGGGCATGAGCGATCTTGACGAGTACGGGGAGCTGCGGGTGGTCCCGGCGGCGGGCGGGCGGGAGCTGGCCGACTGGCGGGCGGTCCACAACGCGATCATCCCGACGGCGGTGCTGTCGGCCGACGAGGTGCGGGAGCGGGCCGGACGGAACCGGCTGGAGGTGGCGTACCTGGGCGGGACGGCGGTGGGTTGTTCCACCGTGCGTCCGCCGGACGAGGAGACGCCGGCGGCGACGGTGATCGCGCGGATCCTGCCGGAGTACCGGCGGCGGGGCTTCGGGACGGCGCTGTACGAGCAGGGGCTGGCGCACGCCCGGACGTTGAGCGACGCGGGGGTCGAGACGGTGGTGCTGGCGTCGAACGAGGAGGGGCTGCGGTTCGCGCTGGCGCGCGGCTTCACGGAGGTGGAGCGGTATGTGCTGCCGGGGGACACGATCCCGTTCGTGACCCTGCGGCTGGGCTGATCCGCCGTACGGCACACGGGATCTGACGTTTCGTCAGATCTATGCGTCGCGGGTCTGGGAACCTCGCTCCCCTGGCGCTACCCTCCGCGCATGATACGGACGGTGGTGTGGGGAACCGGAAATGTCGGGCGGGCGGCCATCCGGGCCGTGGACGCCCATCCCGGGCTCGAACTCGCGGCGGTCCTGGTCTCCGACCCGGCGAAGGTGGGCCGGGACGCGGGGGCGCTCGCGGGGCTCGGACACGAGCTGGGCGTGGCCGCGAGCGACGACGTCGGGGCGGTGCTCGGCGCGCGGCCGGGGGCGGTGGTGTACGCGGCCTCCGGCGACGTGCGGCCGGACGGGGCCCTGGCGGACGTGGTGCGGGCGGTCGCGGCGGGCGCGGTGGTGGTGACGCCGTCGCTGTACCCGCTGTACGACCCGCGGAACGCTCCGCCGGAGTTCCGTGACCCGGTGCTCGCGGCGGTGGCCGAGGGCGGCGGGTCGCTCTTCGCCTCCGGGGTGGACCCCGGCTGGGGCAACGACGTGCTGCCGCTGCTGGTCAGCGGGCTCGGCACGACGGTGGACGCGGTCCGCTGCCAGGAGATCTTCGACTACTCGACGTACGAGCAGGAGTTCTCCGTCCGCGAGCTGATCGGGATGGGCAAGCCGCTCGCCTACGAGCCGCCGATGCTCTTCCCGTCGGTGCCGACGATGGTGTGGGGCGGGCAGATCCGGCTGATGGCGCGGGCGCTGGGCGCCGAGGTGGAGGAGATCCGCGAGACGGTGGACCGGCGCCCGCTGGAGGCGACGGTGAAGACGCGGACGATGGGCGTCTTCGAGGAGGGCACGCAGGGCGCGGTCCGCTTCGAGGTGCAGGGGATCGTCGGCGGTGAGCCGCGGATCGTGATCGAGCACGTGACCCGGATCCATCCGTCCTGCGCGCCGGACTGGCCGGTGCCGCCGGACGGCGCCGGGGCGCACCGGGTGATCGTCGAGGGCCGGCCGCGCATCGAGGTGACGGTGGCGGCCACCGACGAGGACGAGAACCGGGCGGCCGGCGGGAACGCGACGGCGGTCGGGCGCCTGGTGGGCGCGATCGACTGGCTGGCGGCGGCGGAGCCGGGGCTCTACGACGCGCTGGACGTGCCGATACGGCCGGCGGTGGGGAAGCTGGGAAGGAGACCGCGGTGATCATCGACATTCCGGAGGGGCAGGAGCCGATCGGGTACGTGTGGGGCGACATGGTCCCGGAGATCGGGACGGCGGCGGCGAACTTCTCGCTGTCGGTGTACGCCCATACGACCCTGGGGCTGCGCGAGTTCGAGGCGGCGCGGCTGCGGATCGCGCAGATCAACGGCTGCGGCTTCTGCCTGGACTGGCGGACGGACCGGGGCGGCGTGAAGGTCGAGGAGGGCTTCGACGAGGTGGTCGCGGCCTGGCGGACCACGGAGGTGTCCGACTCCTTCGACGCGCGGACGCGGCTCGCGGCGGAGTACGCGGAGCGGTACGCGCTCGACCACCACGGCCTGGACGAGGAGTTCTGGGCGCGGATGACCGCGCACTACAGCCAGGCGGAGATCGTGGAGCTGACGATGAGTCTGGGATCGTGGCTGGCCTTCGGGCGGCTGAACCGGGTGCTGGGGCTCGACGAGGTGTGCGTGCTGCCGACGGGCTGAGGCCCGGGGCGCGTCAGGGCCGGCCCGGTATCGAAACCGCCCGCCCGCGCCGGGGCCCCGGCCCCCGCCCAACAACAACGCGACGATTCGGGGCAAGTTTGGTTGGGCGAGGGGGGGGATGGGGTAGAAGGGGTTGAATCGGGTG